>NZ_VCQZ01000004.1 GCF_005938195.1 Paenibacillus thermoaerophilus | reverse complement strand
GGATATGACGTTATGGTAAAAGAACGGGAGCAAACCGCATAATCCCCTATCATTTTCCAATTTGAAGCGATGTAACGGTGGGTTGGCCTTTTTGTGCTTTTTAGCGACTATTATTTTCGGGATAGAACGGCTGATTGATCATGCGGCTTCGCGCTGCACATCGACGGATCGGATTCGTTTTGCCGTTGGTAGTGTGATGCTCCGAATTTGTTGTGACGGTGAGATTGGATTCATGCAGATAAGTCAATCGATTCGCTTCCGGAGGTAAAAAGGGGGAGTTGTGCGTTGGGGGACGCGGTGGAACCGATATCCGCGACCCGGTATTTGCAACAAACCGGGCCGCGGGGGGCTAAGAGGTTCATGTCAGAGGAATGCCGGACCGGCGGGCGGAGATGACGGCACTCAGCCAAGCCAGTTCGCTGACGGTCAGCTCACCCTTATATGCCTTCTCCGCCCACGTGTAGTCGGTCAGCACGGGAGGCTGCAGTTCGCCGCTGACGCTTCGTCTGTAGAGCGCGTCCAGTTCACGCCGGCACACAAGGATATCCTTCAAGCGATTATGCCGGCGGAAGCCACCTACACCATCCGTTCCATCGCGGCCGATCACGTAGGTGTAGCCGATGCCGGGCCAGCCGTTATGTTCGACATGATAACGCGCGAACGCCTCTGCCGTTCACTCAACAACGGCGGCGACGTCGATACGATTGTCTCCAAGATTCAAACCATGCTTGCGAGGTCACCATCGGCCCGGGCTGCACGGGCACGCGAGCAGTAAAGTCGTCCATGCTTAAGGGCGGTGCGATAAATGGCAGGAGGAACCTGGACCACGCAAAACAAACGGCGCCCCGGCGTCTATATCAATTTACCGTCAAACCGCCCGCAGGGAATAAATGCTTCAGTCGCCGCCCCCGCCTCCGGAGCCGCCGTCGGACGAACCGCCGCAGCTTGAATCGGGAGACGTCGAGCCCCACGATCCGTTGTCCGAATAGTTGCCGCATCCGTCCGCATGGTGCTTGTGGTTATGGCTGTCGCTGTACACAGGGTAATGCGGATACACCGGGTTGGCGATGGAGTTGGCCGAAGAGGACGGCCGGCGGCGGCGATGCGCGGACGCGTTTCTGCCCGAGGACGGCATTTTATCCGCCGTCGCTCCTCTCATCACCACATACCCGATGGCAATCAGCGCGATGGCAATGACGAATCCCATATGTGCACCTCCTGTCGGAACTGGCTTATCCTTGTTTACGTTTCGGTCCGGATTCGGGTTTCGAATCGGAAAAGCAGGCGAGGCTTCCCGCATAACCGGGAAGCCTCGCCATTAAAAGGTTCTTGTCTAAGATGCTGATGAGAGGAGTCGAACCTCCGACCTACGCATTACGAGTGCGTTGCTCTGCCTCTGAGCTACATCAGCTCATTGCTTGTTGCGCCGTTCATCGCGCTTGCCTTATTTATTATATACAGGCCCCCTATGCTTGTAAAGCCCCTGAATCAAAAATTTTTCTCTTTCACGTTTTTGTCACAAAGCCGGTTTTTCGCCGGTCAGCGGTCCGTTTCCGGACTTCGCGGGGGAGTTCCCTCCGCCTTAAACAAAGGCCCTCCGCATCCCTTCATGCGGAGGGCCGCCCGTGATCCGCCGGCTTGCGATTGGCCTGCGTTATTTAAACGTGAACGTATTCGATTGGCCGACAACCGTCTCCTTGGAATCGTAAACCTTCACCTGGACTTCGCCGCCGTCCGACGGCTTTTGGCCATCCGGAAGGACCGCGCGAACGCACTCCAGGCTTTGCCACTTCGTCTCCAGCTTGGCGCCGTTCCAATAGACGACGCCGAGAGGCGGCAGATTGCGGCCGGTAACAACGATGCCGTTCTCCCCGTCCGCCTGCACGCCGGCAATCTCCAGCGGACCGTAGCCGAGCACGTAATCGTCCTTCACGATTTTGTCCTTGTAGCCTTCGTACGCATATTGCTCGCCGAACAATACGTCGTATTGAAGCTGCTCGTACGGCTTCAGCTTCTCCGCGGACACGCCGTATTTCTCATAATAATTTTGCGGCGGAATCACCGGCATTTCGCGGTACAGTGCGTACAGGTAATCGGTTACAGCCGTGCCCGGCATGCCGATCCGGTTCAACACATACGGTCCGAGGAAGGACGGGCTCATGCCGAGATCCTCGCGCGGCTTGTTCAAGTAGTTGTCCCAGACGAACACCGGCGTGCGGTAAATTTTCTCCAGAAAATCCGGATCGTCCGGACCGCTGATCCAGCCCGTTTCCTTATACACCTGATAGTCGTCGCCCAGATAAGGAAGATGGTCTCCGAAAAAGACGACGACGGTCGGTTCGCTGGACTGCTCAAAGTAATCCACGATCATTTTCAGCATCTCGTCGGTCCCGCGCATGCCTCGCGCCAACGTCTCAAGCTGGCCCACAGCGCCGGCCGAAGCGCCCGGAGCGGTCGCCGTGAATGGATTTTCCGGAAATTTGCCGGGGTAAAAGTGAAAATGATTTTCCATCGTATTGGCGAAAATAAAATCGGGACCGTCGGTCGATTTCGCCTCGTCGACGATCATCCGCCCGACTTCCTTGTCCGCAATGTACGGACCCGAATATTCGGGACGGAAAAACTCGATGCTCAAAAACTGGTTGAAGCCGAGATTTTTGTAAACCTGCTTGCTGTTGAAAAACCAACTGTGGAACGGACTAATCGCTACGGCGTTATACCCGTGGCGGGAGAAGATGCCGGCCAGAGAGTCGATGCCCCTCGTCATGTATTGGTTATACGGGATGGAGCCTTGGGGCAGGAACCTCATGGACAAGCCCGACAGCACCTCGAATTCGACGTTGGCCGTCGTGCCGCCGAATTGCGGCGACAGCAGCCAGCCGCTGCTGTATTCCTTCATCAGCTTGTGGAAGGTCGGAACCGGATCTTCGTTAAACGTAACGCCCGGTATCTGCGTCGGGTCCCAGAACGATTCGCCCAGAATGACGATTACGTTCGGTTTGACGCCGGGCAGTTCGGGCTTGCGGTCTTCGGCCGGCAGGAACGCTTCGATCGTCTCGCGGTTGTATCCGTCCGGAGCTTCCCGCTTCATCAGGTGCGTGTTGTTCAGCATCGTCAGCGCCAGACCGTTGACTCTGACGTTTTCCGCCTGATCCCAAGGCATATTGGATACGGACAGCGCCCGGTGAAGCGATACCGGCTTTTCGAACGTCAGCACGCCCAAGACGGCCAAACCGACGACCGCCAGGATGCCGCGTTCTTGCCAATTCCACTTTTTCTCGACCCAGTCCAGCTTGTACAGCACGAACAAATGAAGGCCGACAAACACGATAAACCCGGATACGGTAGGCAGCGTAAAAATGTTGGTCAAATACTGCACCATATCCTGCGTCTCGCCCGTCAGGACAAAGTCCCACGGCAGCAGCGGCACGCCCAGCATCTTCAGCTTGATGCCGCTGATCAATCCGAGCAGGAAAAGCGCCGCGAACAAAATCCAGAAGGCCCAGCGGGTTCGGCCGATCAGGGCGATCAGGACGAAAAACAGGGAGCCGACCAGCAGCACATTGAGGAAAAATTCCGCAAAGCTGCCGCTTCCCCAGGCCAGCGTGTCCTTCCAGCTTCCGCGGCCCATCAATTCGGTGAACAGGACCAGCAGGACCGTCATAACGACAACGAGTCCTCTTCGATAGACGTATCCCCATATGTGATACAGTTTGTCCATGTCTACAGGCGTCCCCTTTTGGAAGGTGCGATAATGACTGTTGAACAATTGTTCAACCTTGTCATTATAGCACGGAACCGATACGGTTCACAGGAGAAAATTGCAGACAACGGCGGGCGGTCAGCGGCCGAACAGACCGGCCGTCAACGCTTTCAGCTTCTGTTCGTCCGCCACCCAGTAGTACAAGGATTGGCCTACGAGCGGATCGTTCGTGTACGCGCTTCGCCCGGGAATCTGAGCGGTGCGGATGTCGCTGTCCTCCAGTCCCTTGAACATCAGCGCGAGACTGAGCAGATCCTTGTCCGTAAAGTTCGTCTCTACCCATTTGCGGGATTGGATCAGCAATTTCGCCAGTTCCGGAACATGCGACGGCCGCAGCAGTTCCTTCGCCACCGTCTTCAGCACCCGCGTTTGCTGCGTCTGGCGGGCGAAATCTCCGGCCGCGAACGAATAGCGCTCGCGCACCAGGCTGAGAGCCAGCTTGCCGTCGATATGCGATTGTCCTTTCGGCAGAACGAGGCCGCCGGCATGGTGCAGATACACGTCCTCCTCCATCTCGACCGTAACGCCTCCGATCTCGTCGATCAGCGTCTCGAAGCCGGAGAAATCAGTCAAGGCGTAATAATGGATCGGCAGCCGAAGCAGCCGGCTCACGGCATCGACCGACTCCCGTATTCCGCCGTTTTCCTGGCCGGACTTGCTTTGCCCGACCACGTAGGCGTGATTAATTTTCGTATAGCCGACCTCGGGAATCCATACGCGCGTATCGCGAGGAATGGATAGCAGGTTCACCTTGCGCTTGGAGGGGACGACCTGCGCGACGATCATGACGTCCGTCCGTCCGCCGCGGCCTTCCCGGGAATCGACTCCCAGCAGCAATACCTGGAACGCCTGGGAAGAGGATTCCGATTGGATCGAGCCGGCGTCCTCTGACGGCAGGACTTGATCGGACGGGTCCGAAGCGGGTTCCCCTCCATCTTGCAACGGATCGGGCGGAGCGGCGCTTGAATCCCAGTCGCCGGTGGAGAGAATCGCTATATCGTCCCGGTCGAAATGGCGCGCCGGGTCCAATTCCCGGTACGCCCATCCGGCGGCCGCCGCCAGCACGACGGCTGCGGCGCCAATGGCGGCCAGCCCTATTTTCCAACGCCGATGGCCCATGTCCGAACCTCCCGGCAATCCCATTCCGCTGAGGAACGGATGCCACACGAATCTGTTATGATACATATTGTATCACACATTCCGTCAAAACGGCTAGGACTCCATGACCAGCACGCGCTGCCTCCAGCAGTTTCGTCCGGCGCGTTTGGCTTCGTACAGCATCTCGTCGGCGTTCCAGATCAACTCTTCCAAACGGACAGCCGAAGACGGCACAAGCGTCAGGACGCCGATGCTGATCGTGACCCGTCTGTCATTCGTGGCATACTCGTGCAGCATATTCAGCTTCCAGACAGCCTCGCGCATCGTTTCCGCGAGATGGCCCGCTCCCAGAGCCCCCGTCTCGGGCAAGAGGCAGACGAACTCCTCGCCGCCGTAACGGGCAATCAGATCGCCGGGGCGATGCAGACACCGGGTGAGAGCGCCGGCTATGGCTTTCAGGCATTCGTCGCCCGCGAGATGGCCGTAATGGTCGTTGTACGCCTTAAAATGGTCCACGTCGAGCATCATCAGCGAAATCGGCTGTTTGTTGCGCACAGCCCGCAGCAGCTCCTTCTCGAAATATTCGTCGAACCTGCGGCGATTGGCCAAACCCGTCAAGCCGTCAATCGAGGAGATGCGCTTGAGAAAATCGCGGTGACGCTTGAGCTCGATATGATTTTTGACCCTCGCCTTCACGACGGCCGGGTTAAACGGCTTGGAGATGTAATCGATCGCGCCGAACTCCAGACCTTTGGCCTCATCCTCCGGCCTGTTCAGGGCGGTAATAAAAATGACCGGCGTATCGGCGGTAACGGGATGCTGCTTCAGCTTTCCGCATAGCTCGTAACCGTCCATCCCCGGCATGACAATGTCCAGCAGGATGAGATCGGGTTGGAAGACGACCGCCATATCCAGCGCTTCCTCGCCGCTATAGGCGACGGCGAGACGGTATTGATCCTCCAGCAGTTCCTTCAGGATTCGAATATTCAACTTGGAATCGTCTACGACGAGAATTTTCGGTGCTTCTTCCATAAGCTTGCACATCGCTTCCGTCTGATTTACGAAGCCGGCGAACATGCCTGCTCGGGCGGCTTCGAGTCTGCCGCTTGCGGACGGCAGCCGATTCTGTCGGCGAATGACTAGAACGTATCACAAATCGGGATACGCCGCAACGGACGCCCGTCCCGACGATCCCGACACGCGATTGCCGCCGGACTGCTTGGCTTGCAGCAGACGGCGCTCGGCCAGGTCGATCAGCCTATGGCGTCCTTCGTCGCCCGGCTTCGGCCGCATCGTCGCCACGCCGATGCTGGCCGTCAGCACCTTGCCGGCAGCGCCTTCGTGCGCGATCCCCGCCGCCTCGATCCTCTCCCGGATCGTCTCGGCAAGCCTCGCCGCCTCGTCCGCGCCGCACGCCGTCAGCACGACGGCGAACCGGTCCCCGCCGAATCTCGCCGCGCAGTCCGACGGGCGCCACGCATGCTGCTTGAGACACAAGGCGACGCGCCGCAGCGCGTCGTCGCCGGCGAGATGCCCGTACCTGTCGTTGTAGGATCTGAAGCCGTCGAGGCCGATCAGCAGCAGTGAGATCGGAGAGCCTTGTCCGGCAGCCCGATTCCATTCCCGATACAGCCCCTCTTCGAACAGGCGGCGGTTGCCGATTCCCGTCAAACCGTCCATCGAGGACAGTTCGGTCAACAGCACGTTCGCCTGCCGGAGCCGTTCCTCCGCTTCTTTGCGCATCGTGATATCGATCGCCATCAATACGTATCCGGCAATCCGGCTGGCGAACGGATCGTCCCGCACGGGGCTGATCATCACCAGCGCCCGGATTCTCCGGCCGGACTTCCGGACAAGCGTCCATTCCCTCGCCTCCGTGCGTCCGTCGGCAGATTGCGCCGCCAGCGCCTCGAAGGGACTGAACGCCCGGTGCCGCTCGGCTCGAAGCTCCGAGCTGCGGGCGTTTAACTCCTCCTCCACATGAAACATCGTAGCCGAATGGCCGGCCGCCTCGTCCGCGCGGTATCCGAGCAGCTTCTCTGCTCCTCGGTTAAACGTGCCGATCCGCCCTTCGAGATCGACGGTATAGATGGCGACCTCCGTAGCGGCATCCATCACCGCTTCGTGGAGAGCCGACAGTTTGCGGTATTCCTTCTCCGTTTGGATAAGCCTGGCCAACAGCCCGCTCGACCGATCCAGGAAACCGACCTGGACCGCAATGAACACGCTTCCCGCAACGACCCAGCCGATATAGCCGTACACGGAAGGCAAGCTGTCGACCACGCCGACGAACCCGATCAGGATAACCACCAAGGTGAAAGCGACCGAGCTGAACCAGTACCTCCGGGCGCTGCGGGAACCGAGAGCGAACACGCCGGTCCCAATCCCGACCGCCACCGCCATGATCGCCCCGTTAAAGGCGGCATGCGACCAGTCTTCGAACAGCAGCAGCCGGGCGGCGGCGACGATCGCCCCCGCCAGCAAAGACGCCGGCAAGCCGCCGTAATACGCCGCCGCCATAATCGCCAAATACCGAAAATCGACGATCGTCGTCTCGCTTATCCGGAAGCTTGACAGCAGCAGGGCGATCCCGCATAAGCCGTGATAGACCCCGGCCCATAGGCGGTATCCCGCGGAGCGCTTCCGTTCCAGCCCGCGCCGGAACAAGCGGCCCGCTATAAATACGAATCCGGCCAGCAACGCGAAATTGGCGATGAGGTCAGTCAGCATATGTTCTCCTCCGAACCGTCAAGTCTCGGACAATCGGGGCGAGGAGAACGATTCCGGTTCGCCTGCCGGAGACCGCCGATCCGCTTCCCGCTTGCACACGTTCACCCAAGCGTCCACGCAGGAAGGATCGAATTGTTTCCCCTTTTGTTCCCGCAGAAATGCCAGCGCCTCCTCCGGGCTCCACGCCTTCCGGTAGGCGCGCGTCGAAGTCAGCGCGTCGTATACGTCCGCCACCGCCGCGATACGCGCCAGAAGCGGGATGTCTTCGCCCTTCAGACGGTCCGGGTAACCGTTGCCGTCCCAACGTTCGTGATGCGAGCGGATAATTTGCAGTTCCTCCGGCATAAAACCGACCCGCTTGCACATGTCGTAGCCGATCACGGGATGCGTCTCGATAATCCGCCGCTCCTCCGGCGTCAGCTTGCCCGGCTTGTTCAGGATCGCGTCAGGCAGCCGGATTTTGCCGAGGTCGTGAACGATGCAGCCCTGCGCCAGCGCACTCAGATGCTCGGGCGGCAGCCCCATCTCCTCCCCGAGCTGGAGCGCGTATGTCGCCACCCGGAAATTATGCCCCGCCGTATACGGGTCGCGGGCTTCCGTCTCGGCGATCATCTGCTTGATGCTCGGCGACAGGCTCGCCTCGATCCGCTCCCGGGGCGTCGCGGTGAACAGCGCCTTGACCGTCTGCGCGATCGGAACGCCTTCCACGTACTGCTTGAACAAGCCCCCCAGCACCGCGAGCATCGAGCCGAGCTGCAGAAAGTGGTACAGCCACCAACTGGCGTGCCACTGGGTTCCCGTCGCCATCATCCATTGAGCGCCGATCATCCAGCCGCTTCCCAACACGATCGCCGCCTGCAGGGGAAAACGCGAATAGCGGTACGACTGCCAGTACCGGTACATGGCCACCAGATTCAGCGCAATCGTGAGACCCGCCGCGATCCAGACGGCCGGCCGCTTGTTGAGATCGAGAGCTTCCGACCACCCGGGGTCGATCAAAGCCGATACCGCGAGGAGAAACACCCCCAGCGGCCACAACACAAGCCAAATGTTCGGATGACGGGAGATGCGCCGTATGATCGCATCGTCTCCCGGAAGCGACGACACCCATATCCAGAAGGCGGCGATTAACACGCTAAGTTGAGAGGACAAGCCGGGAAGATGGGAGGCATGCAGCAGAAAACCCGGCGTGGACAAGCCGTGTACGGCAAAAATCAGCGCCAGCGAGGAATAAGCCAGCGACAAGCAAATGATTTTGATGTTGCGAAGCCGGGAACCGGCTATGCCGACGACGGTTGAGATCACAACCGCCAGTACGGAGATCAGGCTGACGATGTAGAAATGTTCCGCCGGGCCCTTCACGACATGGTCATAGGCCGGAAAAACCGTCAAGGCGCAGTAGCCCGCCAGCGGAATCAGAATCGCCGCCGCGAGGAGCCACCGGGAAATCCTTTTTCGTTCCAACAGGTACTCCTCCTATTATTGCCGTCTTCCTCTAGTATAGGGGATGGAGCTGTTGTTGGAAATAAGAAAAGTTGCCGCGAAGCCTATTCCCGCGCGAGGTCCGGAGCATTTTCACAAAAATGAAAAAATCCGCGTCTCCTTGACCGTCCGGCAAGAAGAAGCGGCCTTGTTATGTATGCGTCAAACCGGTTGTTCGGCGGTTCGTTCGGAGCCCGCAACCGCCGGCTCCCGTTCGGCGACTTTCAACTGGATGCGGTGAAGATAGTAATGTTTGGAGCATAAGCCTTTGGCGACTGCATGGCGTTCGCATTTCGGCCATTGGCACGGCTTCGGTTCTTTTTTGACTCGAGGCCTGCTGGCGGTCGGATGGCCGTTGCGAAGCATTCTCTGGTGATGGGCGGAACATAGCTGCTTGGCTTTAACGGGCTTATTGCAACCTTCAACCTGGCAAACCTTCATGAGCGGATTCGACCTCTTTTCACATGTCTGGATGATGGATCTGGGTGTTGTTAGCGAATAGGTCTGATATTATGTTATTATACGTACGTTCTGCGCAAATGCCGAACCCGCGTCTTGCCCAAATGTCGGGGATTCCGGGGGAATTTGCGCGAGAAATCGCCCCCTCGGTCGGCCCTATGCAGTTCGGGTTCATTAATTAAACCGGAGCAAGAATGAGGGATCTGCCGTGAGCGTTATTCCGAATTGGATTCATGACTTGCCGAAAGCGGCCGCCATCGTGCATTGGGACGGTCATCGGGCGGCATTTGCCGCCGTGAACGAGCCGTACTGCCGGATGATCGGCTACAGCGAGGAGGAATGTCTCGGGAAGAACCCCGCCGATCTGCTGAACGGAGAGTCACGGCGCCTGCTGATCAACCTAATCCGCCGCATGCAAGCCCAACGGCAAATGTATGCCGAGCTGACGCAGATTACCGCAACCGGGACGGAAATCGATACGAGAGTGGATGGCAGCCTCTTGCGTTCGGACGGAAGCGGCCGCCTCTATCTGATCCTGTGCGAAGACATCAGCGCCTGCAAATGGATCGAGCGGGAATTGTCCGCCGGACAAGCGCGGTCCTCCGGCATCTGCGATCCGGAATTCCGGATTCAGCGATTCGATACATACCATCAGCCGGCCATCGCCGGCGCACGCCGATACATAGATGCCCCGCTATTCGACTTTATTGCTCCTGACGACCGCGGGAAGCTGCTCCGGCTCTTGGACGAGGCCATAGAGCTTGGCTGCGAACAGGAGCAGCAGCTTCGCACCGCGCGTTTCGCCGATCTGTTCGACGTGGCCGTCAAGGTGCGGGTCCGCGCCTTTTTCGACGGGTACGGCCGTTTGCTTCGATACGCCTTCGTGATCCGGGACCTTCAGCCGTATGAAGAAGCCGACGATCCGGGGATTCGCCTGAAGACGCTGATGGCCCAACGGAACATGTCCGCCAGCCAACTGTCCGAGGCGACCGGCCTTTCTCCGCAGACGATATCCAAGCTGCGAAGCGGCAAAATCCGAACCCCCCAGCGGCTCACCGCCGAGCTGATCGCCGCCGAACTGGGCGTCTCCCCGTCCCGGGTGTGGAGCAAGACGAGGAATTGATTCCAATGGAAAAAGCCCGCCGTCCCTGTCCGGAACGGGGGCTTTTGTCCAAATCCCGATGCGGAAATATACGCGGGCCTCCATAGGCTGAACAGCCCTTCCGCCCGCAGCTTCAGCCTTGCTTGCGCCCGAAAAACATCTCGTCCGCCAACGCCGTCTGCACCCGCGATTCTTCTTCGGTGAGCTTGCGCACGAGTTCCATCTCCACCTTGGTCACTTCTTCGCCCTGGAAATTGATCTCCGCGATCGAAGCCGTGATCTTGACGATGGCGATGGCGACGTTGGTCGGGGTATACGCGATCACGAGCTGCCCCGTCGGATAAACGCGGAACCCCTGCTTGATCATGGCCGTCCGGCCGTATTCGAGCAAGTCGTGCAGCTCTTGCTCGGACTTGAATTTGCATACCGAATTGAATTCCGTCTGAAATCCCATAGCCGCCCCTCCCGAAATTCATATGGGTATCATGATAGCACGATGCGCGACGGAGCTTCAACGTAGCCGTCCCGGAGGTTACTCGATATCGATCGCGAACGTCAACTGCTGCTTCGCCTCGTGGCGTTCGATCGCCAGCCGGATCAGATCGTCGAGCAGCTCGCGGTACGGCTTGCCCGACTCTTTCCACAGGAGCGGGTACATGCTGTACGGCGTAAAGCCCGGCATCGTATTGATCTCGTTGATCAGGATGGCGTTGTCCGAACGACGCACGAAAAAGTCCACGCGGGACAAGCCGCTTCCGTCAATCGCCTGGAAAGCGCGGATCGCCATCTGGCGGATCTGGTCGCTCATGCCGTCCGGAAGGTCCGCGGGGATGATCATGGCCGATTTGCCGTCGATATACTTGGCGCGGTAATCGTAGAACTCGCCCGAGCTGACAATCTCGCCCGGCACCGAAGCGACGGGATGCTCGTTGCCCAGGACGCTGACTTCGATCTCGCGGGCGTCGACAAATTCCTCGACGATCACCTTCCGGTCGAATCGGAACGCCTCCTGAATGCCGGCAAGCAGCTCCTCCCGGTTGCTCGCCTTGGACACGCCGACGCTGGAGCCGAGGTTCGCCGGTTTGACGAAGCAGGGATAGCCGAGAGCCACTTCGATCTCCGTCAAATAATAATCCCGGTTGCTCTCCCACTGCGTCCGGGTGAAATGACGATAGACGCATTGCGGAAGCCCTTCCTGCGCGAACATCGCCTTCATAAACGTCTTATCCATGCCGACGGCGGACGCCAGCACGCCCGCTCCCACGTAAGGAATCCCCGCCATCTCGAACATGCCCTGAATCGTGCCGTCCTCGCCGTACGTGCCGTGCAGGAGCGGGAACACGACGTCCAACTCCCCAAGACCGGACTGGCCGGCGGCAAATATCGGCGCCAAGGCCGTCGCACCCACGTCTTTCGCAACGGCCGGGACGGACGCGCTCGACACCTGAACCGATTGATCCGCCGCCGCGGGCAGCGTCTCGCCGAACGCCAGCTCCCGCTTCGACCCGACCGGTCCGAGCAGCTCCGGCCCCCGACGCCATTCGCCTTGCTTCGTAATGTAGAACGGAATAACTTCGTATTTGCTGAAATCAAAAGCTTGAATGACCGCGTGGGCCGTCAACAGCGACACGTCGTGCTCACCCGACTTGCCTCCGTAGATCAGACCGATTCGGATTTTCTTCGTCATAGGTTTCCCAATCCCTCCGTCAAAACTCGCTCTCGATCCGCACGAACCGATACCGGGTACGTTCCGTCCATGCGGGCGAATCGCGATAATCCCAATATCTCCGACGGCTGTCGGCCGTGTTCGCGTTCACAAGCGGCTGGCCGCTGCCGTCGCGATCCGTGACGATCACGCTGTGCTGGAAGCGTCCGTTGCCGTCCCAATCGTAAAAAATCACGTCGCCGATATCCAATTCGGCGGAAGAGGAAACCGCCGTGCCTCTCAGGCCGGTTGGGCTGTTCAACAGATACAGTTGCAGACTGTGGGCGACGGCCCAGCTATAGCTCCACGCTTCCTTGCCGCCGGATTTGCCTGCGTACCACCAGCCCGATTCCCTTTTCCCAGTATAGTTCATCGGCACGCCCCCTGCAAAGAGGCATTGGGAGATGTAGTTCGTGCAGTTCACTTCGAACGATTCGTAGGCGGGATTGCGCTTGTTCCAATATTCGTCCGCGTATTGCCGGGCGGCTTCGCGATCGTATGGACGGGGCTTCAGGGAGAGAGACATCGCTCCGGCCGCGCGGGGATGAAGCAGAGGTCTCGAAGGCACTCCCGCGCGCTTGCCGGCGGCGGCAGGAATCTCCGGTTCGAACGGAGCCGTCCAGAACAGGCCGTCGGCTTCGGTCCGGCGTTCGTCCGCGTGCTCCTCCACCCGGACGACGTGCCAGACGCCGTCCGTTCCCCGCTTCAGCGTAACCGATTGGCGCTCCCAGCGTTCCTCGCAGTGTTCCGACTCTCCGCTCCGATAGTTCGAACGGATGCGCAAATCCAGCTTCACTCTGACCTCGCGGCTGCTCTCGGACAGCACCGCGACTTTCATCCCCGTCTCCCGCTTGCCGGGCCGGACGGCTCCTTCGGCGCGCCTGCGGCCGATCTCGGCCAACCGCCGGGATTGCTTTTCCAAATAATCCCGATCCTTCACAAGATGTTGGAGCGGGGTTATGTCCGCTTCCGACAGTAGCCGATTGCGAAGATGGACATACTCGTATAAGGCGGATTTCCAATTGCGGGGCATGCATCCCTACACTCCCTTCGCGGGCGGCCCGCCCAATTCGCGGGAGGCGTCCGGAGAGGCTGTTCGGTTCCGGCGAGGCGGACGCCCGCCGCCATTCCTTTCTATGTATATGCGGGCATAAAACACTTTACGCCACCGCAGGAAACAGGTATACTTGAACTAGAGCAAATAATGAAATCGAGTTTCATACAATGAAACATCGAGTTCGGCTCTTTGGCTCTCCGGCCCGCTTATCCGAGCCGAGATGGCGATGGAGCAATGCATTTTACAGAGAGGAGCATGGACACCATGGCGAATCAAGACCGTTTTCAAGTGAAAAAAACGCTTGAAGTGAACGGCAAGTCCTACGGCTACTACAGCCTTCCGGACTTGGAGCAAACATTCAGCGGCATCTCCCGCCTGCCGTTCTCGATCAAGGTGCTGCTTGAAGCGGCGATCCGTCAATTCGACGGCCGCGGCATCACCGAAGATCATGTGAAGCAAATCGCAAGCTGGGCCGAAGGCCGCGACGAAAACAAGGAAATCCCGTTTATCCCGGCACGGATCGTCCTGCAGGACTTTACGGGGGTACCGGTTGTCGTCGACCTTGCGGCCATGCGCGACACCGTCAAAAAAGCCGGCGGCGACCCGAAACGGATCAACCCGCTCGTACCGGTCGACCTCGTTATCGACCACTCCGTCATGGTCGACGCGTTCGGCACGCCGGACGCCCTGAACACCAACATCGAGCTCGAATTCAAACGCAACGAGGAGCGCTACCGCTTCCTGCGCTGGGCGCAAACGGCGTTCGACAACTTCCGCGCCGTGCCGCCGTCCACGGGTATCGTTCACCAGGTCAACCTGGAGTATCTGGCGTCCGTAGCCGCGACCCGCGAAGTGAACGGCGAGACGCTGGTCTTCCCGGATTCGCTCGTCGGCACAGACTCCCATACGACGATGATCAACGGTCTCGGCGTCGTAGGCTGGGGCGTAGGCGGCATCGAGGCGGAAGCCGGCATGCTTGGACAACCGCTGTATTTCGTAACGCCGGACGTTATCGGCTTCAAGCTGACGGGTTCGCTCGCGGAGGGCGCAACCGCAACCGACCTCGCGCTGACCGTTACGCAAATCCTGCGTAAAAAAGGCGTCGTCGGCAAATTCGTCGAGTTCTTCGGACCGGGCCTCAGCAACATCAGCCTGGCGGACCGCGCGACCGTCGCCAACATGGCTCCGGAATACGGCGCGACGATCGGCTTCTTCCCGGTTGACGCCGAGACGCTCAACTACCTGCGCCTGACGGGCCGCAGCGAAGAGCAAATCGCGCTGGTCGAAGCTTACTACAAAGCGCAAGGCCTGTTCCGCACCGACTCCACGCCGGACCCGGTCTTCACCGACGTCATCGAGCTGGATCTGTCGACGATCGTGCCGTCCCTGGCCGGTCCGAAGCGTCCGCAAGACCGCGTCGAGCTGACCGCGATGAAGGAGTCCTTCAACACAGCCATCCGCACGCCGATCGACAAAGGCGGCTTCGGGCTGAGCGAAGAGAAAATCGCGCAAGAGGTCGAAGTCAAGCATCCGAACGGCGAGACGAGCAAGCTGAAAACGGGCGCGGTCGTGATTGCGGCCATCACAAGCTGCACGAACACGTCCAACCCGAGCGTTATGATCGGCGCGGGCCTCGTCGCGCAAAAAGCGGTGAAGCTCGGCCTGAAAAAACCGGCTTACGTGAAAAGCTCGCTGACGCCGGGATCGCTGGTCGTTACCGATTACCTGAAAAAAGCCGGCCTGCTGGATTCGCTGGAGCAAATCGGCTTCCACGTCGCGGGTTACGGCTGCGCAACGTGTATCGGCAACTCCGGCCCGCTGCCGGATGAAGTCTCGCAGGCGATCGCCGACAACGACTTGACCGTCGCCGCCGTCCTGTCCGGCAACCGGAACTTCGAAGGCCGCGTGCATGCTCAAGTCAAAGCGAACTACCTGGCATCGCCGCCGCTGGTCGTCGCTTACGCACTGGCCGGCACGGTCAACATCGACCTGGCGAAAGAGCCGATCGGCTACGGCCGCGACGGACGTCCGGTTTACCTGAAAGACATCTGGCCGACGAACGACGAGATCAAAGCCGCTGTCGCGCAGGCGATGACGCCGGACATGTTCCGCGCCAAATACGAAAACGTCTTTACGCAAAACGAACGTTGGAACAAAATCGACGTTCCGGAAGGCGAGCTGTACGAGTGGGATCCGAAATCGACGTATATCGCCAACCCGCCGTTCTTCCAAAACCTCGGCTCCGAGCCGGGCGACATCACGGACATCAAAGGCGCGCGCACGCTGGCGCTGCTGGGCGATTCCGTCACGACGGACCACATCTCGCCTGCGGGCAACATTAAAGTCGACAGCCCGGCCGGCCAATACCTGCTGGCAAACGGCGTGAAAAAAGAAGATTTCAACTCGTACGGTTCCCGCCGCGGACACCACGAGGTCATGATGCGCGGCACGTTCGCGAACATCCGCATCCGCAACCAGGTGGCTCCGGGTACGGAAGGCGGCGTGACGAAGTATCTGCCGACCGGCGAGGTAACCTCCATCTACGAAGCCTCGATGAAATACCAGCAGGACGGCACGCCGCTGGTCGTTATCGCCGGCAAGGAGTACGGCACCGGCTCGTCCCGCGACTGGGCGGCTAAAGGCACGTTCCTGCTGGGCGTCAAAGCCGTCATCGCCGAAAGCTTCGAGCGGATCCACCGCTCCAACCTGGTCGGCATGGGCGTTCTGCCGCTGCAGTTCAAGGAAGGCACGAACCGCAACACGCTGAACCTCGACGGCACGGAAACGTTCGACATCGTCGGCTTGTCCAACGATGTGCAGCCGGGTCAGACGATCACCGTCAAAGCGACCCGCACCGACGGCTCGACCTTCGAGTTCCCGGTAACGGTTCGCCTCGACAGCCTGGTTGACGTCGACTACTACCGCAACGGCGGCATCCTGCAAACCGTCCTGCGGCAAATGATGAAGAAATAAGACGAAAGCTAAAAGCCGGAAACAAATGGACCTCCAAAACCGCTGTTAAAGTGGGGTTGGAGGTTCTTTTCCGAAATATCGCGAGACGCAAAAAGCAGGTTGAGGGGGATCAACCTGCTTTTTGCGTTTAGGAGATTAGCTTTTGTTCCAATCCAGCTCGGCCAGCTTGGATTTCAAATAGGCGATATTTTCTTTGGCGTACCAATCCGGATCGGCTTGACGCGTATGGAAGCCGATTTCCGCGGTCAAGTATCCTTTGTAGCCGATGTCCTTCAGGGCGCGAAGCACGCCGTCGAAGTCGCAGCGGCCATGTCCCGGCGGAAGCCGGTCGCTGTCGGACAGATGGATGTGATGCAGCTTGTCGGCCATACGGTACACGTAGTCGCTTGCCACTTCGTTCCGGTACAAGGCGTGGAACGTATCGAACATGACCTTGACGTTGTCCTGACCGGACTGCTCGCTGAGCAGCAGCGCGTCGTCCGCCGACTCGACCAGGTTGCTGTCCGTAGGCGTCGGCTCGACGACCAGGGTAATGCCCAATTCTTTGGCGTAAGCGGCGACTTCCACGAGCGCTTCCAGACTGTAGTTCCAGGCTTCCTGCTTCGAGAGACCGAATACCGTCCAGCCGGCCAGATAAATAACCGTCGGGCACTCCCATTCATGGGCAAGGCGAAGCACATCTTTATAATGATTGATCGTGTACGCCCTCTCCTCGGCGATCGGCGAGCTGGGATTGTGGCCGGGGCCGCCGCCCGGAGCCGGGAGCATGGACGAAACGCGAAGGTTCTCCTTCTGGAGCAGCTTCAGAATCTCTTTGCGCCGCTGCGGCGATACGTGGTCCGGCCACGCATGCGGGCTCGCGCAGCCGATCTCGATACCGTCATAGCCGAACGACGCAAGCCGGTGAATCACTTCTTCCAGCGGATACGAAGGCACCCATACCGGAAAGCTGCTGTACACCCATGTGTTAAACGAAATTCCTTTCATCCTCAACACATCCTCTCTAGGTTATCGGGCCGATCGGGTCAGTCCCATACGAAGACGGCTTTCTCCGTCTTCCTTTCATCGAACATCCGGAATGCGGTCGCCGCCTCGTCCAGCCTGAACGTATGCGAGACGAGCTTCTCGACCGGAAGCTTTCTGTCGATGATAAAGCGCGCAATTTCGTCGTATTCGTAGATCGGGAAATACCAGGAGCCCATGACCGTAATTTGCTTGCGGATGAGCTGGTTGCTCGGATTGATCGTCAGCTCCCTGCCTTCGCCGATGAAGGCGGCGCGTCCGTGAGGACGCAGGCTGTTGAGCGCCGTATTTTGCGCATGCGGGCTTCCGGAGCAATCGATCGCCGCATCCGCGCCGCGGCCGTTCGTAATCTCCATGATGCGTTCCAGCACGTTTTCCTTGCCGTTAATGACGTAATCCGCGCCGAGCTCTTTGGCCACTTCAAGGCGCTCGTCCAGCATGTCGACGGCGATGACCGTCGCGCCCAGTCCTTTGGCGACCATGACGCCCGCTCCGCCCATCGGACCGAGTCCGAAAATCACGAGCGTATCCCTTCCGCTGATGTTCAATCGCTTCTGGGCATGGTACAGCGTGCCGACCGCATCCGTCGATACCGCCGCCACCAGATAGCTCATCTCGTCCGGAATACGCATGCAGTTCTCTTCCGGAACGATCATGTATTCCGCATCCCCGCCGTGGATATCGAAGCCGACGCATTTCCATTCCTTACAGAACATCCTGTACCCGCTCTTGCAATGCTCGCACTCGCCGCAGCCGACGGCCAGGTATACGGCCACGCGGTCGCCCGGCTTGAAGCGCGTAACCCCTTCGCCCACTTGCGCAATTTCGCCGGCAGGCTCGTGGCCGGGATGAATGCAACCCGACTTCGCCGCTTCTCCGCCGACAACCGGATTGCCGTAGTACAAGCTCATGTCGCTGCGGCAGATGGCCGAAGCTTTCATTTTAATCAGAACTTCGCCGCTGCCCGGAACCGGGATCGGCACTTCCCGAATCTCTACCTGTTTATCGCCCGGAAAAACTACCGCTTTCATCGTCATTGCTGTTCCCCTCCGTTTAGTGTTGAACGTTCACCCATCGTCCTTCTTGATGGCTTTGCAAAATGGCATCCAGAATGCGCATGGACCGATGCCCGTCTTCAAAGGTGGCAAAATTCGGTTTGTCCTTGAGCGGATCTTTGCCGTCGCGGATAAACGCGTAATAATGCAGCATCATATTTTTTACGGAGTCCGGCCATCCTTCATGATGTCCGCCCGGATGATGAATCGAAGATCGGGCTTCTTCGTGGAACAAGGCCGGATCGGCCATCAGCCATTCGTTGGCGCGGTCGCGATGGCCGATCCACAGGCCGGCCGGCTGCTCCTGGTTCCAGTAGGCCGATTTGAGGCTGCCGTTCAGCTCGAAGCTCAGCGCGTTTTTCCGCCCCGCGCTCACCTGGGACACCGTGAAGACTCCCCTGGTTCCGTCCTCGAACCGGACCAGCACCGAAGCGTAGTCTTCCGTCTTGACGCGAATGTCCTCGTATTCCGACTCTTGCTTGCCCGCCTTGGCATCAAACGTAACGGATGCGGACAGCGGTTTTTTCCGTGTCGGGTGAACGGTCCAGAGATCGGCGAACACTTCCGTAATCTTCTTGCCCGTCACATACTGGACGGTATCGCACCAGTGGGAGCCGATATCGGCGAGAGCCCGCGATCGGCCGCCGAGCTTCTCGTCGAGACGCCAATTGTAGTCCGTCTCGTACAGCAGCCAGTCCTGCAGGTAGCTGCCGTGGACGATGTTGATGGTGCCGAATTCGCCCCGCTTCACCATCTCGGACAACTGCTTGATCATCGGATATTGACGGTAGTTGAAATTGACGCCGTGCACGACTCCCCGCCCGCGGGCGAGCGCCAGCAGCTCCGCCGATTCTTCGCTCGTCATGGCGAGCGGCTTCTCGGACAGCACGTGCTTGCCGGCTTCGATGATTTCGCGATTGATCCGGTAATGCAGGTGATTTGGCGTGCAGTTGTGAATGACGTCGATGTCCGGATTGCGAAGCATTTCCCTGTAGTCGCCGTAGGCGAGCGGAACGCCCAACTGCTCCGCTTTGCGCCGCGCGCTGTCCTCGCCGTTCTGGGCGATGGCGACGACTTCCACGAATCCCAGCCTTCGGATCGCCTCGATGTGGGTCGGCCCGATAAAACCGGTGCCGATAATGCCCGCTTTGATGGGTTTCGTCATTTTTTGATCGCCTTCTTGCCGAACATGACGGCCAGAATAATGATCAGGCCTTTAATCATCATTTGCTGGCTGACATCCAGCCCCATAATGATCAATCCGTTGTTGATCGTGCCGATCATCAGCGCGCCCACGACGGTGCCGATAATCGTGCCCACGCCGCCGAACAGGCTGGTGCCGCCGAGGATGACGGCCGCGATGACGGACAATTCGTCCCCTTCGCCGAACGAGAAGCGTCCCGCGTGCATGCGGCCCGCATAGAGCAGCCCCGCCAGACCGGCCATCATGCCGGTGCCCAGGAAGACAAGCAGCTTGATGCGAGCGGTATTGACGCCGGAGAACTTCGCGGCGTTCTCGTTGCCGCCGGTTGCGAGCGTCTGTCTGCCGAACGCGGTTTTGCGCAGCAGCACATGCGCGATGACGGTGAAGACGAGAACCCACAGCAGCAGGACCGGGATCGGGCCGATATCGCCGGAGCCGAAGATGAAGTTAAAACGTTCGTTGATGATCGGAACCGGCGCCGTATCGGTAATCCACATGGCCATTCCTTTTACCGCGCCCATCGAGCCGAGCGTCACGAGGAAGGACGGGATGGCCGCCTTCGTGACGAGCAGGCCGTTGATGAGGCCGATCAGAAGCCCCGTGCCTACGCCGATAACCAGTCCGCCGGCGATGCCGTATCCGGCTTGCAGGGCAAGCGCGCCCGTCAGCGAGGACAAGGCCGCGACGGAGCCGACCGACAGATCGATCTCGCCCGTGCTGATAACGAACGTCATCGCCAGGCCCATCAAGGAAATGGTGGCGGTCTGCCGCACGATGTTGAGCAGGTTGCCCGTCGTCAGGAAGCCTTCGTCAAACAACGTAATCGAGAAATAGATGAGTACGCCGACAAACGCCAAATAGACGATGTAGTCCCGCCATTGAAAGCTTTTTATGGAATGAAGCAGGGACGGTCTGGCCGCACTAATATCCCTGGATTGCATATTGCAGTTCCTCCTCTGATTGAATGTCCTTGCGCCTGATCTCCCGCTTGATGCTTCCTTCATGCATGATCAGCAAGCGGTCGCTGAGGGCAAGCAGCTCCGGAAGCTCCGAAGAGACCACGAGTATCGCTTTGCCGCTCGCCGCCAATTCGCGGACGATGTCGATAATTTCGGTTTTGGCGCCGATATCGACGCCGATGGTCGGCTCGTCCAGCAACAGGACGTCCGGATCGTTCGCGAGCCATTTGGCCAGCACGATCTTCTGCTGATTGCCGCCGGACAGCAGCCCGCTCTGCTTGGAAATGCTGTCGGTCTTGATGTTTAACCGTTCGACGAGACGCTTGCTGATTTCGGCCGCTTTCTTGTTGTCGAGCAGCATCCCTTTCTTCAGCTTGGAGAGAATCGGGAGAATCATGTTGTCTTTGACGCTATGCTGCAGAACGAGCCCCTGCAGCCTGCGGTCTTCCGGAATTAACGCGATGCCGGCGTCGATCGCCTGCCGGGCGGACCGGATGTTCCGCTTCTTCCCGTTCACATAGATCTCGCCGCTGTCCATCGGATCGATGCCGAAGACGGTCCGCAGCAGCTCCGTTCGGCCGCTCCCCATGAGGCCGGCGATGCCTACGATTTCGCCGGGCTGGATCTTCAGGCTGACATTGTTGACCTTCGTTCCCGCTGTGACATTCCGCAGCTCGAACGCGGGCGGCACGTCGGTGGGATAGTCGCGTTCGACCCATTCGAACAGTTTGTCGAATTCCGCGCCGACAATATGCCGAATCACCGTATCGAGCGTCGTTTCCTTGATGACTTCGGTCGTGATTTTGCGGCCGTCCCGCAAAATCGTGATCCGGTCGCAGATTTCGAAGATTTCATCCATCCGGTGAGAAATATAAATAATCGCATAGCCTTTATCTTTCAGTTGACGGATAAACGAGAACAGCACTTCCGTTTCCTTTTTGGTCAGCGAAGAAGTCGGTTCGTCCATGATGAGAACTTTCGCTTCCTGCGACAAGGCTTTTGCGATTTCGGTCATTTGCCAGTAACCGACGCCGAGATCTTGCACGATGTCGGACGGTTTTATGTCAACACCCAGTTCTTTGAGCAGCTTTTCGGTTTTGCGTTCGTTCTCCTTGTCGTCAAGCAGCCCGAACGGGGTTTTGGATTCGCGGGTCAGAAAAATATTTTGGGCAACGGTCAGCGTAGGGATCAGGCTAAATTCCTGAAAAATCATCGATATTTTATTGGCCTTTGCGTCTTCGTAGCTCTTGATGCTAACCGGTTTTCCTTCGATCAAAATCTCACCTTTGTCGGCCGTGTAGACGCCGGTGAGTATTTTCATGAGCGTCGATTTGCCGGCCCCGTTACCGCCCATCAGAGCGTGGACCTCGCCTTTTCTTACCGAGAAATTGACATCATGAAGAACCTTAATGCCGTTAAACGCTTTGGAGATGTTCTTCATTTCGAGTATCGGTCGATCCACTGCACTCACCTTCTTTGATAAGGGAGGCTGCCTTCCGGCAGCCCCCGCAAGTTGGGAAAATTATTTTTTCAGCGCATCCTGCACGCTCTTCGGCGCATCCGCGCCATAGATCAGCTTCCAGCTTTCGAGCACGTTTTCTTTCGTTACTTTGATCGCCGGCGAAGCCACATAAGCCGGAGCTTCCTTGCCCAACAGCGCGTATCCCGCGAGAATCGCCTGCGCTACGCCCTGGTCGTACGGAAGCTGGGCGCCGAGACCGCGGACGATGCCGTCGGAAGCGATGGACAACGCGACGTTTGTGCCGAGGTCGACGGTCGTTACGATCAGGTCGTTGCGTCCCGCCGTGCGCGCAGCCGCCATGACGCCTTCGGCCGGCACGTCCCACGGAGCGAAGATGCCGTCGATATCCGTGTGTCTCGTCAGCATGGCGGATGCGACTTCCTCGCCTTTATTCGGGTCGGTGATGCCGCCTTTGGCCACGATCTCGATGCCGGGGTATTTCTCCTTGATGCGGGCTTCGAATGCGTCGGAACGGTTCTTCGTGACGAAGAAGTTGACGTCGTGGTACACGATGCCGACTTTGCCCTTGCCGCCGAGCTTCTCCGCCATAATGTCCGCGGCGACCGCGCCGTTGCCGTAGTTGTCGCCGGATACGATACTGATGTAATCCTTGCCGGGAACAAGTCCTTCCGCCGCGCCGTCCATGAACACCAGCTTCACGCCTTGGGCGACGGCTTTCTTGTAGGCGCCTGCCGTGGATACGGCGTCAACCGGCACGGAGATCATGATGTCCGGTTTTTTCGCCAGAACGGTCTCGATGTCGCTGACCTGCTTCTCGGCCTTGAACTGCGCGTCCGTTACGGCCACGACTTTAATTCCCATTTTCTCAAATGTATTTTTCATGGCATTGACGGCGGCCGTCATGTAATCGGTGCCGGAGTAGTGCATGACGATCGCGGCCGTGTAGTTGCCGTCTTTGATTTTTTGCAATTCTTCTTCTGTCAGCTTCAGGCTTTTGGCCGATACCGCTTTTTCGCCGTTTGGTCCGATATCCTGAACGGGCAGGTCGGGGATATTCGGGTTGATCGTCAGCGGTCCGGAACCCGCGTAGCTTTCATGCTCTTTTGGCGCTTGCGCGTTTTGCTGTTCGGCGTTTCCGCAGCCTGCGATCGCCAATCCGCTTGCGAGCAGCAGGGCGAGACACGATGTCCATTTTTTCTTCATATTCGAACCCCTCACTCTGTACTGTTGTGATCGATCGCCCGTTAGGCGGAACGTTCGACTACCCCCAGTATAGGGCGGACGGGGAGCGCCCAATAGACGACGAATTTAACCGGCAGGGGGGAGTTTTTTAGCGGCCGGACCCATAAAAAAAGACCGCGCGATTTTTAAAATCGCGCAGCCTTGCCGGGCCGGGGGCTTATTCATTCGGGGATAAATAGCCGTTATCCCGCATCGATTGTTCCACCTTTGCGGCGGCGGCGTTCAGCGCAGCCCTCGCCGATTTCTTGCCGGTCAAATACTGCTGTACCGCCGTTTGGACAGCCTCCGACACCTGATCGTAATTTCGGATTCTCGGCCGTCCCACCCCCACGTTCAGGGACCGGCCCAGCACGTCGTAATATTCCCGGAGCGATTCGTCCGGCAGCGCCCCTGCCGCCGCATACGCCGATTTTCGGGTCACGTGCTGCCGGAACCGCAAATAGTCCCGCTGCACTTCGGCGCTGGTCAAATAGTCGGCCAATTCGAAAGCTTCCGCCTTATGCCTGGAATACTTGTTGACGGCCAGTCCCCACGAGCCGAAATGCGGTCCGCGCACAAGCGCGCCGCCGCGCTCCACGCCGGGAAACATAAAATAGCCGACTTGACCGCCCACGTTCGGCTGGAGCTTCATGTCGTGGTAATTCATCCCCATGACGGCTTGTCCGTAGCCGAAAGCGATCTCGACCTCGTCCCACGAATAGGAGAGAACGTCCGGCGGAGTCACCTTCTCCGCCAAAATCCACTTGCCGTAAGTCTCCAGCGCCTTCACCCCCGCTTCGGAATGAAACGCCGGCCGAAGCTTCTCATCGAACAGCTCTCCCCCGAAATTGCTCAGAAACGATTTGTAGTCGACAAAGTTGGCTTCGTGCTTGCCGGCCATCAAGGTGGTTCCGTACAGGTCGATCAACCCGTCCCGATTCGTATCGCGGGTAAAAAAGCGGGCGATGTCCAAATATTCGTCGAGCGTATTCGGAAGGTCGAGCTCGCGGTGAAATTGTTGCCGGAATTCGGCCCGGTACGCTTCGTTCTGAAACAGATCTTTCCGGTAGCTGACCGTAAGCACGTTCGATTGAATCGGCAGACTCCAGACATCGAAACCGGCCGACGCGATGCGGTCCAGATCGATCGTGTCCATGGCGATCGGCGCCCGGTGCGGACGGTCCTTGTCGAACACCGACGTATCCAGGAACAGCTTCGCAATAAAATCGCCGATGTCGCCGGCGGATGCCGCGTTCCGCAGATACGGCGTCAGCGGCTCCAGGTGCCGGATGATTTTAGGGACCCACGGCGTGTCGACGGCGATCAGATCGTATTCGCCGCTCATCCGCGACAATTCCGTGAATACTTTCTCCTGCAGGCTGTTGTAGGGAAACGTGCTGATCTGCACATTGACGCCCGTCTCCCGCGTGTAATGGCGGGCCGCATGGACAACGGCTTCGGAGCCGGCTTCCACCGTGGCGTACAGCACCTTTAACGTGAGGGGCTGAGCCGGGGCCGTGCCGGAGTCTTCCGGGCTTTCCCCCAGACAACCCGTACAACCGGCAACCAGCCATAAGACGAGCAATGCCGAGAAAAGCCTCCGCTTCTTCATTGCGCCGCTCCTTTACCTGGTTGGTCTTACTCTCCTTCGTCGGGCACGTTCAGGATTCCGTTGTTTTTCCTGAAGTCGGAAGGCGAATAGCCGAATTCCTTTTTGAACAAGCTTCTGAAGTACGCATAATCGGCATATCCGACCTCTTCCGCGATTTCATTCACCTTTTTTCTCGTATGGAGCAGCAAATGGCTGGCGTGCTGCATTCTTTTGCGCGTCAGATACCGGACGAAGGTGACGCCCATTTGCTGTTTGAACATGCGGCTTAACGTGACCGGGTGAACGTTGACCGCTTCCGATACGGCCTCCAGACTCAAATTCATGTCGGTCGAGTTTTCGATGAGTTGAAGCGCCTGCTTGAACCAACCGCTCGCATCCGAAGTCTCGCGTTCCGACCGCTCCAGTTTTTTCAGCGCCTTGACGCCGTTCAAAACCATATGGCGAAGCCGACGCTTTAAATCATTCCACGTCTGATGGTGCCCTATCCAGTCGTGCCAGTAATAAAGCGTCTCTTCGTCCACCATAATAATTTCATGTTTGCCGAGCCCCTCATCCAGCACGGCCATCAATTGGGCGACTTCCCTGCGGAGGTCGTCGTAATTCAGCTTCTCCAGACACTCGAACCAGGCATCCAGGGAGGTTTCCAGTTCCCCGATCTCGCCCGTGCGCGCGCAGTGGATGATTTGCTGCCGGAGCTTGACGGCTTGTTTGCCCCATTCTTTCCGGTGAAGGCGATGGGCGCGGGGATTCGCATCGGCCGTCTGAAAAAACCGGCGCTCCCGTATTTTTCGAAGCTGGGACTTCAGCACGTGCGGGAACGCCTGCTTTTCCCTGAATCCGGTTTCCGGGTGCTCGGAAGACGCCCTCACCGCGATCCCTTCCGTCTCGGCATCCAAAGTTATCGTGAGCATAATGTCTTGGGGAGCGTCTCCGTAACGTTCCATCAGCGAACCGCGGCCGCCGAATTCGACCCGTTTCCACTCGCGTTCGTCAAACCACAAACTGACGTTAACCGGATGAATCTGTTCCGGGGAAATGTTCGGAACCGGCGTGATGCCGAGCAGATGGGCAAGCTCTTTCATAAAGGCCCGCTTCAGCTTCTCTTGTATTTTAAGCACGATCTCCATCAGCTCTCCGCGGTCCGCGGGCTTGAGCAAGTAATCGGCCGCGCCCAGGATGAGCGCTTTCCTTGCATATTCAAAATCATCGTACCCTGATATAATAACGACATAAATGGAGGGGTACTTCTCATGTAAATGCTGAAGGATCTGCAGGCCGTCCAATTCCGGCATCCGGATATCGAGAAACACAAGGTCGGGCTGGATAAATTCAATCCGCTGAAGGGCCTCGTATCCGAACCCCGCATCAAACACTTGTTCATGGGGGAAAAGCGCCGTCAGCTTCTGAATAATACTGACCCGCACTTCCCTTTCGTCGTCAACGACGCAGATCTTCATACGACTCCAGCTCCCTCATGCAGATCCGATCTCGAAGCTTCATCAGGTAAACCATGCATACGAGGAGGAACTCCCGATTGTTGCGCTTCTCATCTGTAAAGCGTATCTTACAACGACGCTCGCTCAAGTTCAAACTTTTCGTGCTGCTCATATTAATATCCATTATCCCGATTTCATTGGTCAGCTACAGCTCGGAGTATTTTATGTTCCGCTCCAGCACGGAATATTCCGCGTCGATCTCGACGCAATACGTGGAATTCGTCTCCAAGGAGCTGTCCGACTATCTGCAAAACTTAAACGAATCGTTCGACAGTCTCTTTATCAACGCCAGCTTTCGCGATTTTCTGGATACCCGGCCCGATCAATTGTCCGAGCAGGCCGATGAAATGATCCGCTTCCGCCCCATTGTCCGGAACTCGCTGCAATTCCATCCCGAAGTGCTGGGCGTTTTGTATGTCGACCGGCTCGGGAAAGTGTATTTCGATTCGTACCAGAAGCAGTTGGACCCTTCGTATTCCTTCGGGACGGACAAGCTGTACCAGGCTTCCTTCTCCAACAACAAGCCGGCGCTGACCGCTCCGCATCCGTTGCCTTATATTTTGTACAACGATGCGCACGTATTCTCTTATATCCGGCCGATTTTGAATACGGATACAGGCCGGACGGAAGCGTTGTTCATCATGGAGATTCACGAAGACAAAATAAAGCGCATGCTCAGCAGCAACCAGAAGGATCAGGTCGGCCAAGTCATCCTGTATCACGAGCAAGACGGCACAGCCGTCTCCGAGACGCCCGTGCCTTCCGGTTTGATGCGCGATTTTCAGCAGGCCCGGCTGCAGGCTCCCGACGGCGGCAAGCAACTGTTGTTCACATCGGACAACATCGAATATCAGGCGATCTATACGGAGCTTCCGGACACCCATTGGAAGCTCGTATGGGCCGCTCCGCTCAGCAGCATCAACAAAGGGGTGCGGCAGACGTACCAGTTGACGCTGCTGATTGCGGCCATCAGCCTCGTCACCGCATTGATCATCGCGTTCCCCGTCATGAGCGGCATCCTTCGGCCGCTGTACAGACTGAAAAAAGGCATGCAAAGCCTCGGCCGCGGCGTCTACGTGCCCGTGCCGATGAAGCACAACCACGACGAGATCGGATTTTTGATCCAGAGCTACAACCAGACGCTCGAAAAATTGCAGTTCATGGAACGGGAAGTGTACCAGGCCAACATGAGAGAAAAGGAGCGCGAGCTGCTGCAGCTTCAGGCCCAGATCAACCCTCACTTCCTGTTCAACACCCTGGAGACGATCGAATCCTACGCGGTCCGCAACAACGGCGAAGCGGTCGGCGATATGGTGCAATCCGTTTCCCGCATGATGAGATACACCATTCGCAATGACGACGGATGGGCGTCGCTGCGGGAGGAAATCGCCTACATCCGCAATTTCCTGACCATCCATTACTACCGGAACGGAAAGGACGTTCGCGCGCGGTTCGAGATCGACCCCCCCGAGCTTCTCGACGTTCAGGTTGTCAAGCTCAGCATTCAGCCTTTTATCGAGAACGCGATCAAATACGGCTGGAGTCCGAATATGAGCACCGAGCAGTTCCATCTCACCGTCAGCGTGCAGGCTCAGGACTCGTTTATCGACGTATCGATCCGCGATACGGGAACCGGAATACCGGCCGACGTGCTGGAGAAGCTTCGCCAGCTCATCGCCGGAAAAGGAGAATCCAAGGACCCTTATTTCCGCAAGCATACCGGCATACTCAACACGTACCGCAGGTTGATTCTGGTCTACGGCGAGGAGTTGCAGTTCCGTGTCGAGAGCGAGCCGGGGCGAGGCACGGAGTTTTCATTCCGGATTCCGTACCCGGCCAAACAGCGGGAGCCGGCATAGATAGGGCTCATGATATCAGCCGGCTTCCAGCCGCCTGTCCGGCGCGCAGGACGGAAACAAGAGGTAACCGGTTGGCTACCTCTTGTTTCCGTTGCGGCTCCCGCGGCGCCCGACCGGCGAATCAGGGAGTGGCCGGCTGTTGCTCGGCGGTGTTCACCCACCGGCCGCTGCTTGCCGATTCCAGGATGGCGTCGCAAATGACATGAATCCGGTACCCGTCGTGGAAGTTCGGCGAAACCTCCGTGTCGTGGACGATAGCGGAGATGAAGTCGTGCGCTTCGATAATTTTCGTCTCGCCGTAACCGATGCCCAATGCCGGAATCGGCCACAACGCCGGGCCGTTCGGATGGGCCGGACCGGTATAAATCGTCCGGAACCCTCGCCTGTCGTCCGGATCGTCGGAGAAGCAGACCTGAAGCTCGTCGCGGCGTTCATAATTGAAATACAGGGAGCCTTTGTCGCCGTGGATCTCGAACGTAAGGAAGTTGTTCCGTCCCCATGCGTTGCGTGTCGCTTCCAGACTGCCGACGGCTCCGTTCTCGAACCGAAGCAGCGTGATGATCTCATCGTCCACGTCAACGGGCGCTTTCTTCACGTCTCCCGTAGACTTCACGGTTCCGAGCTTGTCGACGGGACCGGAGGAAACCGGGCGTTCCTTAATCCACGTGTTGGCCATGCCCATGACCGCGGTAATTTCCCCGACCAGATAACGGGCGAGATCGATGACATGCGTGCCGATATCCCCAAGCGTGCCCGAACCGGCTATATCCTTGCGGAAACGCCAGGACAACGGGGCGTTCGGGTCCGCCGACCAATCCTGCAGATACGTGCCGCGGAAGTTCAACATGCGGCCGATCGCGCCTTCTTCGATATATTTCTTCGCAAGCGTGACGGCCGGCGTGCGGCGGTAGTTAAACGCCACCATATGCTTGACCCCGGCTTCGTTTGCGGCATCCAGCATCCGCTTCGCTTCTTCCGTGGTCCGCGCCAGCGGCTTTTCGGAGAGGATATGCTTTCCGGCCTTTGCCGCCGCGATGGCCATTTCGGCATGCGTATTGTTCGGCGTCACGATATCGACGATGTCGATGTTCGGGTCCTCGATCACCTTCCTCCAATCGGTCGCCCAAGATTCAAACCCGTACCTTGCCGCTGCATCCCGGGCCAGTTCTTCATTGATGTCCACAACGGTCTTGCGAAACGGAACGGCCGGAGCCGGCCAGAAAAACATCGGCATTCCCGCATAAGCCAGCGAATGCGCCTTTCCCATAAAACCTCCGCCGATCATTCCCACGTTTAACGTACGCATCACGTTGTCTCCTTTACAGCAAGATAAATGATTTACTTCGCGGCATCCCGGAGCGATGCCGGCGCATCCGAATGGTAGACGGTCTTCCACGACTCCAGAATATTGTCCCGATTCACCTGCAGGGACGGAACGGCCACATACGGCGGCGTTTCTTTGCCCAACAGGGCATAGGCGGCCAATATCGCTTCCGCGACGCCCTGATCGTAAGGCAGTTGAGCGCCGAGCCCTTTCATCATCCCGCCTTTGGCGATATCCAGCGCCACGTTCATGCCCAAGTCGATCGTGGCGACGGCCAAATCCGTTCTTCCCGCGGATCGCGCGGCGGCGAGCGCGCCCTCCGCCGGCACATCCCATACGACGAACAACCCCTTCAGGTTCGGATGTTTCGTCAGCATGGCCGCCGCCACCTTTTCGCCGTCATTCGGGCCGGTGATGCCTCCGCGGGCAATAATTTTGATATTCGGATACTCGCTTCGGATCGTGTTCTCGAAAGCTTCGGTTCTTTGTTTTGTAACGAAAAAGTCCGCATCGTGGAAGATCACGCCGACTTCGCCTTCTCCGCCGACAGCTTTCGCCAATATATGGGCGGCTTCAACCCCGTTGCCGTAGTTGTCGGCGGAGACGACGCTGACGTAGTCCTTGCCCGCCTCAAGTCCGGCGGCCTTATTGTCCATGAATACGATCTTTACGCCCTGCGAGGCCGCCTTCTTGAAGACGCTTGCCGTCGAGACCGCATCGACCGGGATGCCGACCAGAATGTCCGGTTTTTTGGCGAGGATCGTCTCGATGTTGGCTACCTGCGTCTCCGCTTTAAAGTTCGCATCGGTCGTGGCGACGATTTCGATGTTCATCTTGGCGAACGTGTCCTGGAGTCCCTTCAATTGCGCCGCCGACCAGTCGTTGCCCGCGTAATGCATGGAGACCGCGGCCTTGTAGCGGCCGGCCTTGATCTTGGCAAGCTCTTCATCCGTCAATTGCAGCGTTTTGGCGGAAACGGCGCTTTCGCCGTCCGGGCCTTTGCTCAAAATTTCTTTGTCCGGCAACGCCTGGTTGATCGCGATCGGACCTTCCGATCCCCCGGAAGCGGCGGTCGGGCCATCGGCTGCCAGGTTATTCTGCGCGGATGATCCCGCATCCGCGGTGTTGCCGGCGCCGCCGGCGGCCGAACCGCAAGCGGCCAGACTCAAGCTGAACACCAGCCATAAAGCGATTGCTGCATACGAAGTTCTTCTCATGGCTAAAGCCCCCATCCGTGACTTGCAAGAAGTCATATTGTCGCCATTCTGGCAATACCGTGCCGCGGAGCATGGCAAGCCAACGTCGCTCGTCCTGCATTTTCTTGTCCAATCCGGGCAAGCTCTCTTGAAGCGGCATCACCTCCGCTGTCCGGCGGTCGCGATCGGGCGTCTTCCTGCCGGATTTGCCTCTGCATGCGCGTGCCTACGCCGGATAAAAAGTCGGGCGCTTTATTGTAAGCGTCTTCAATAGAGTGTAAAGAAGTTCCGGACGGAAAACCGGGGAATAATTTAACTTCGCATGCGGAATTTTTTAGTCTTGTCCCGACCCGCACAAAAAAGCCCGACGGCTCAAGCCGCCGGGCCGTTCTTCGGTTGTTCGCCTGAAGCGCCAGCTTGTCAAAATCGTCGAGCCGCCGCGGATGCGCGCCGGACCGTTGTCGCGTCAGTCCAGCAGCCCCGCGCAATACGCCAGCAGCGCTTTTATCTCCAGCCGCTGAATCTCTCTCAGGACGGATTCCGTCCCCGCGTCCTTCTCCGTCCCGGCGCGGCTCATATGCCTCTCCACGGCGTCGATGAAGACGAACGGCTGCCACCGGGCCGCCCCGGCGATCGACTCCAGCTTGCCTTTTACGTCCGCTTCGGCCACTTGCGCCAAGCCGCCGGCGCGCAAATATTCCGCCGCGGCCCGCTGAACGTCCGCGTAAGCCGGATGGTCGGACACCCGATGAAACCAATAGCGGGCGTTGTCGTAATCCGGCTCCATCCGGTGCATCAACCCGTGCCAGTAGCTTCCCGTGCGGTCGGGCAGTTCTTGGGCCAGCTCATGCGACCGCTCCAGGCTTTCGTTCCAGAGATGCAGCCCGGCCTTGACGGCGCGCCAAGCGCCTTCCTCTGGCAGCTCCGCGATGTCGCGGTCGAGTTCCTCGTTCCAGATTCTCTCCGGCGCCAGAGAAGGCCGGTGTCCGCTTAACGTTCCAATCCATTGGCCAATCCGCTCGATCATGGTAAAATCCCGCCTTCGTCAAGTATGATGCGCTTCATCCGATTTTCGGGGCCTGATTCATTCGCAAAGCCGGCCGCCGTTTGATCCGTCCAGGGCTTTCCCGTGCCGCAGCCACTCGTTGCCCGATCCCGATGCGGCTCCCGTCCCGGCAGTCCTGCGGCGGCCATGCGTTTGATGGGCGGCGCGGCGAGGAGTACAATGACGGAAGAACATCCAACTTTCAACGAACGGAGGAATGACTCCATGAACCTGCCGCTCTCCATCCTCGACCTCGTTCCGATCGGCTCCGGCTATTCCAGCGCGGAGTCTTACCGCATGGCGGTCCGCTTGGCGCAGCAGGCCGAACGGCTCGGCTATTCACGCGTCTGGTATGCGGAGCACCACGGCATGCCGGGGGTCGCCAGCACGACGCCGGCCGTGCTGATCGCCCATGTCGCCGCCCAGACGTCGCGCATCCGTCTCGGCTCCGGCGGCGTGATGCTGCCGAACCATTCTTCGCTGGCCGTTGCGGAATCCTTCCGCATGCTGGAGGCGCTCTATCCCGACCGGATCGATCTCGGCATCGGCCGCGCGCCGGGAACGGACCCCGCCACGGCCCGGGCGCTCCGAGGCGCCAACTCCGCCTACGGAGCGGAGCGTTTTCCCGAACAGATCAACGAACTGATCGCGTTCGCGGAAGGCATCCATCCGGTGAAGGCCACGCCCGAGGACGTCGCCGTCCCTCCGATCTGGCTGCTCGGCTCCAGCGATTACAGCGCCAAGCTGGCGGCGCGGCTCGGCTTGGGCTTCTCATTCGCCGCCCACTTCAGCCCGAACGGCGCGTCCGAGCCCATGCGCGCCTATCGCGAAGGCTTCCAGCCTTCGGCTTATCTGAGCAAGCCGTATGCCATTCTCACCGTGTCGGCGGTTTGCGCGGAGACGGACGAGCAGGCCGACCGCCTCGCCAGCTCGATGGATCTCCAATGGGTGAAGCTTCAGCGCGGCGAGCACGGACCGTTGCCGTCTCCGGAGGAAGCGATGTCCTACGATTACTCGCCGATCGAGCGCATGCACGTGCAGGCTTACCGCGCGCTCAGCTTTATCGGCACGCCGGACAAGGTTCTGGCGGGCATCGCCAAGCTGGCGGAAGAGACGAAGGCCGACGAGGTGATGATCTCGACGATGGTGCACGGGCACGAAGAGCGGCTCCGCTCGTTCGAACTGATCGCCGAGGCTCTGGGGCTGCCGCGCGGCAGACAATAAAGCGCGAGCCGCGGCCATACACCGGCCGGCCTCGCGGCGCCGCTGCCGCCTTATCGCTCCTTCTCTCCGCCCGGACCGCAAAACTCCCGCACTTGTCCCGGTATATTTGTCCGGGACCAAGCCGGGTTGTCCACCCATACATTGGAGCAACTGCCGATAAGCGAGAAGGAGGCGATACACATGCAGCTTGAGCTTGGCAAGCCGGAGGACCTGAGAAAGCTGCGGACGTACGGGGACAGCTCCGTTTCCGCCGTGTTGGTCAGCGGATGCCTGGAATACGCCGACGGCCTGATCGGGCATGTCCGCGAGCTGTACCGCGTGACGCGCCACCTGGGGATCGTCTGCGTGCTTGCGCCTTACGCCCACTCAGCCGCGTTTGCCGGACATCCCGCCAGCCGGACGGCGTTCAACGAATATACGCCGCAAGCGTTCACCGGCGTCGCGTACCGTTATTCCTCGGGATTTCCCCGGGAGCTGCCGGCCGTGAGCGCGCCGCTCCTCCGAGATGGCGCCAGCCTCGATCTGCGGCTGCTGCGCATGGAGTACTTTTATTTTCCGCCGTTCCACGACCGTTTGTACTCCGACGCCGACCGGGAGCATCTCCGGGTTACGCAATGGAATGTCGTCAGCCATATTCTTTACCATTTCGCGCCGGTCAAGCAACCCGTCGATCCCGGCGAGCTGCATCGGCTCGCGACGGGACCGCTCCCGGAACCCGCCGCCGTTCGGACGCTTCGGCACAGCCATCCGCAAGCCGTCGTGCTTGGAACGGACGGCTTCACGCTCGCGCCCGTTTCGGGGACCGAGCCGGTTCCCGGGAAGCCGCTGGCCGCTGAGTCCGAGGGCGCTCCGACGTTTGACTCCGACGACGATTACGGTCTGCCGATTGATTCCGACGGCGACTACGCTCTCCCGTCGCCGAGTCGGAGGCGCCCGCCGCGCCGCAGAGCGGCCTCCCGAAGCCCCGACGGCAAAGGGCGCACCCGCAAGCGTTAAGCCTGCGCGCGGGAGCCCTTGCGCGCAGCCCGCACCGGCGCGTACCGCCGGCTTCGCGCAAACCGAAGAAAAACCGGGGCCGCGGCCGAATCCGGCGACGCGGCCCTGCGTATCTTCAGCGGAGCATCATGCTCATGCGTTTGGCCGCCTCCATGATCGCTTGCGCGTGCCCGGCCACCTGATCGGGGAAAAACCGGCTGACCGGCCCCGACACGGACAACGCCGCCACAAGCCGGCGGCCCCGGTTGAAGATTGGCGCCGCCACCGCGGCCGCTCCCGGTTCTCGTTCCTCCATGCTGGTCGCATAGCCGATGCGGCGGATTTCCTCCAATTGGCGGACGAAGGCGTCCCGGTCCGTATGGCTCCAATCGAGCTCGGACAGCAGCTTCTCCCGGACCGCTTCCTCTTCGAAGGCGATCAGCACTTTACTCGAAGCGCCGACGTTAAGCGGCAGCCGTGCCCCCACCGGGGCGACCCGGCGAACGGCCTGATTGCTCTGCACCGCCTGAATGCGGACGCGCTCCAGATCGTCGCGCACGTACAAGCTGATCGTCTCCCCGACGATATCGCGGAGTCGTTCCATCTCGGGAAGCAGCAAAATGCCGGGGTCGTCGTCCCTCGACAGATTCGACGACAGCTCCCAGACGCGGTAGCCCAGCCGGTATTTGTCGGTCGCCGGATCGCGCTGGAGGAAGCCCTTGCCCTCCAGCGAGGCGAGCAGCCGATACGACGTGCTCTTGTGCAAGCCGACCTTGGCGGACAGCTCCGTCAACGTTAATTCGCTGGCTTCCGTAAAGCACAGCAGCAGATCAAGCGCCCGTTCGACGGCGCGTACGGTCGGTTTTCCATCTTCCATCTCGCAGTTCCCCTTTATGCGGACAAGGTTGCCCCGCCGCATAAGAATCCCCGCAGTTTCACCAAGTGAAACCGTGTTATACCCAGTATAAACGAACGGATGCGGGGAGTAAAGCAGAAATCCGGAACCCTGCGGAATGCCGGCCCTTGTCTGACGCCCGAATTCCGCCGCGTTTATGCCGCGCGGGACCAATTTCCCATTGCGACAAAAACCGCCTTCCGGTTTCCCCCGGCAAGGCTCGTTTTATTGCGATTCGATTGCCTATGTTACAGCTATATTACGCTTGGTTTACAAGTTGCCGAACCGCATTGACGGGACTTCTCGACCTCCATAGAATGGGTCTATAGACGATTTTTCGACAAACTCGACGCCGGACAGGAGGGACTCCCGATGAATATGTCAACGGCTCATCCAAGCGAAGGCCTATTTTCAAACTCGGCATCTGTAAGCGTTTCCATAAATCCTCCGAGAAAACGCGCCTCCTCCGGGTCCCGGCTTCTGATGTGGATCGCAGTAGTCCTCGTGGCGCTTGTTGCGGCCCCCGCTATCGGATTCCACGCTTACGTCGCCTGGATACTGGCGCGGCCCGACCCGATCCCGCTGTCCTCCAATCCGATGGCCGCTCACGGGCTGGCCTACGAAGACGTCACGTTTCCTGCCGTCGGCTACCCCTCCAGGCTTGAAGGCTGGTATGTCCCTGCCGGCAACAGCAAACGGACGATCGTATTCTCGCACGGCTACGGCGCCAACCGCGAGGAGTATTGGGTGCCGATGCTCGATCTGACCAAGGCTGTCCACCAATTGGGGTACAACGCGCTGTTGTTCGATTACGGCTACGTCTACAACGAGAAGCAGCCCGTAACGGCGGGCGTGATCGAGACGCGCGAGCTGCTTGGGGCGATCCAATTCGCCAAGGAGAAGGGAGCCGAGGAGATATTCGTGTGGGGATTCTCGATGGGCGCGGGCATCGCGCTGCAGGCCGCATTGCAGACCGACGATTTGTCGGGCATGCTGCTGGACAGCACCTTCCTGCTGACCGCCGACACGCTGTACCACAATCTGCGCCAGTACGTCAACCTGCCCCGTTTCCCGTCCGTGTACCTGATCAAATGGTTTTTCCCGATGCTGAACGGGGTCAGCCTGCAGGAAATTCCGACGGAGCGGGTGCTCTCCACCACTTACGATATTCCGATCTACATGATGCACGGCAAGCTGGACGACAAAGCGCCGTTCGAGCTGGCGGAGAAGCTCGCAGCCAATCAGTCCTCCCATGAAGCCAGCGGCTTGTGGCTGGTGCCGGACGGCTATCACGAGCTGCTGTTCCGCTATCACAAAAAGGAGTATATGAGCCGCGTCGTCCAATTTCTCAACGCCGTATCCGGCGATACCCGGCCGGTGCGCGCGCCGTCCGGCGTCATCTCGGCGGAAGCGGAAGGTTCCGCGGAACCGGCGTGAACGGCGGCGTCAGGAAGCCCCCGGCCGGCCTGACCGTTGCTCCGGTCCGATCGCCCGCTCGCCGGCCCGTCTCAAGGCCGCTCCTCCCGGCAAAAGAGCCCTTCCGTCCGCCGCCAAGCGGAAGAAAGGGCTCTTTATTGTACGGCGGCGTTGCGATGCCGTGTTCAGCGGTTCAGCAAAGACATGAACTCCGCCCGCAGGGCCGCGTTGTCTCGGAAGGAGCCGCGCACCGCCGAGGTGACGGTTTTGCTGCCCGGCTTCTTCACGCCGCGCGCGCACATGCACAAGTGCTCGCCTTCGACGACGACGATTACGCCGTGCGGCTTCAGCTCGCGCTCCAGAATATCCGCGATGTCCGACGTGATGCGCTCCTGCACCTGCAGCCTGCGGGTGATCGCCTCCACCAGGCGGGCGAACTTGCTCAGCCCCGCGATGCGGCCGCTCGGAATGTAGCCGACGTGCACCTTGCCGAAGAACGGCGCCATATGATGCTCGCATTGGCTGTAGTACACGATGTCCTTGATGATCACCAGTTCCTCGTGATCCTCGTCGAACGTCACGCCCAGCACATCCTTCGGATCGACCGAATATCCCGCGAATATTTCCTCGTACATCCGCACGACTCTGGCCGGCGTATCCAACAGCCCTTCCCGGTCGACGTCCTCGCCGATCAACCGCAAAATTTCGCGGACATGGTGTTCGAGCTGCTCGCGGTTTCGATCGACCATCACGTTCCTATAGTCTTTTGCTCCAGCCATAACCGTCTCCCCGTCCCGATTTATTTGAACTTGCGCGGTCCCTGCTGCTTCTGGTTGCGGCTCATCATTTGCTGGGCTTGGCGAAGCTGCCGGTCGTTCAAGTTGTACCCCATCTTTTTCGCCATTTCCCGCAGTTTATTCGGGTCCTTCATCAATTGCTGCATCATTTCCGGATTGTTCTGCATGTTCTCCAGTTGCTTCCGCAGGTAGAACACGCCGATGAAAAAACCTCCGGCGAGACCCGCAATCAGGGCCAACACCGCGGTCAACACATAGGTCCACATGGACGTCACGCCCTCTCGTCTCCGCATAATCGATGCGGCTGCCGCAGGCAGCCACGCCTATCATACCACGCGCCGCGCGCCAAAAACAAATGGATCTCCATCGCGCCCAGCGCGCCGGAGATCCGGTAGCAGCCGTCAACCGAGCACCTGCTCGATAAAAACGGTCGGATGTTTGGCCAGATCGATCTCCTTGGCCTCCCAGTCGTCCTGCCTGTCCGTCCGGATGACCCGCACGATCGGCCGGCCCGGCAACCCCCGGTGCTGCCCGACGACAACGCCCGTCTCCTTGGTCGACAAGCGGACCGACGTTCCGTTCGGATAAACCGAGATGATGCGGAGGAACTGAATAACCGCCTCGCGGTCGAGCTTCGTCCCCGCCATCGCGCTTACCATCTCGCAAGCCTCGTGCGGCAGCCTGCGCGCGCCCGTCTTCGGATCGTACACCAGATTGTCGTATGTATTCGCGACCGCGACGATCTTCGCATAGAGATGAATCTGGTCGTCGGGCAGTCCGCGGGGGACGCCTTGCCCGTCCGGCTGCTCGTGATGCTGGAACGCCACGTGGGCGATCAGCAGATTCAGCTCCCGCTTTTGCTTAAGCAGGTCGAATCCCCGCCACGTGTGATGGAGCTTCGGATCATCGGACCGGTCGTCCGCGATCATCTCCACCTTGCCGATATCGTGCAGAAGCGCTCCGATCGTCAGCTCCTTCAGTTGGATCTGGTTCAACTGCATGTTCATTCCGATCAGGGCGGACATCATCGCCACGTTCGTCGCATGCACGAACATCTCGTTTTCCCGCGTCCGGATGTCCGTAAGCTGCACCAGCACCTCTTTGTTCCGGAGGACGTCCTCGAGAATCTGATCGACGCTTACGCTTATGGCTCTCGTGTTAAACTCCTTGCCCGAACGGATCGCGTTCATCGTCTCGCTCATCCGCTTCATGACGACGAGCTTCGTCTCGTCGGAGAGCAGCTCCGGCATATCCGCCGCTTCGTCCGCTTCATCCTTGATGTAAAGCATCGTCACGCCGACGCGCCGCAGCGTGCTGATCATCGACACCGTCAGTTGAACGCCTTCGTTCAGCAGTACCGTTCCGTTATGGGAAAAAATCGTCCGGCCCAAATATTGTCCCGGCTCCACGGAATCGATGTTGACATATCTCATGCAAGTCACTCCAGGATCAGGATCGCATTCCCTTAATGTTTATATCGGCCGGCTTCCAGCTCCAGTAAATACGCTTTCCGGTCCAGCCCGCCGCCGTATCCGACCGGAGATCCGTCGGAGCCGATGATCCGATGGCACGGAATTACGATCGGAAGCGGATTTTTGTTGTTTGCGCCGCCCACCGCCCGCACCGCGCGAGGATTGCCGACGGCGGAGGCGATATCGGCGTAGGACCGCGTCTCGCCGTATGGCACGTTCCGGAGCGCGGACCAGACGGCCAACTGAAAAGGCGTTCCCCTCGGGTCGAGCGCGAGAGCGAATTCCCGCCGGGTCCCCTCGAAGTATTCCCGGAGCTGCAACAGCTCGTCCGCCAGCGCGGATTCGTCCTCCAGCCATCCTTCCGCTTCGCGGACACGGCGGCCGGCCCAGTCCCGCAGCCAAGCTTCCCGGTCGGAGAAAGCGCCGAACTCGATATGGCACAACCCCAGGGCGCTTTTGACCAGGGTCAGCGGGCCGATCGGGCTGTCCATTTGCGCGTAACGAAGGGGCAACCGTTCGGCCGATGAGTCGGAAGTCGATTTCACGTCGCTATCTCCCTTTGCCGCAACATTTATCCAGTTGAAGCCATTATATCACAAAGCGGCAAGAATGCGACGCATTTCGACAACCCCGTGCAATCCGGTTCGGCAGGATATCGCGCCGATAACGGCATCAGACCGCCCGGCGGACGGTCTGATCATGTCGCGGACAGGTCAACCGTCCGTCGCTTTTTTATGTTCGCGCTTGGGTCTTGGCGCGCTTGCCTTCGCAATCGCGCGCCCGATCTCGCCTTGGACGACCTCGTCGCTTTCGCGTTCGGCCGCTTCCCGCAGGGCGGCCAGCGCTTCTTCTCCGCCGATCTCCCCGAGCGACCAGGCGGCCGAACCGCGCAGCTCCGGACGCGGGTCCTCGCGCAGCACGCGGACCAGCTCCGGCACGGCCGTGCGGTCGCGGAAGTTTCCGAGCGCCAATACCGCATTGCGCTGGATCGGCTTTTTGCCGCGCCACGCGGCGGCGCTGCGGCCGAACTTCTCCTTGAATTCCTTGTTCGATATCGACAGCAGCGGCAGCAGCAGAGGCTTGACCACCTCGGGATCGGGCCGCATTTCCTCATGGAACTCGAAGTGAATCCCCCGGTTCACCGGGCAGACGATTTGACACGTATCGCACCCGTACAACCGATTGCCGATTTTTTTCTTGTATTCGTCGGGCAGATGGCCTTTCGTCTGCGTCAAAAACGAGAGGCACCGCTTGGCATCCAGTTCGCCCGGGCCGACGAGCGCTCCCGTCGGACACGCGTCGATGCAGATCGTGCAGTCGCCGCACGATTCGGTAACCGGCTTGTCGGGCGGCAGCGGCAAATCCGTGATCATCTCGCCCAGATACACCCACGATCCGAATTCCGGCGTAATCATCGAGCAGTTGGAGCCGCTCCAGCCGATGCCGGCACGCTCCGCCACCGCCCGGTCCGACAGAACGCCCGTATCCACCATGCTGACGATCCGCGCCTCGGGCACGCGCTCGCGTATCCAGGCTTCGAGGTTGGCCAACCGGTTGCGCAGCACCTGGTGATAGTCGGCGCCCCAAGCAGAGCGGGACAGGATGCCCCGGTACGCGCCGGGCTCCGACTTGGGCGGATTGCGCAGTTTCGTCGGATACGCCAGCGCGATGGAGATGATCGACTTCGCTCCCGGCAACGTCAATTCCGGGCGGGTGCGCTTGTCCAGATCCGGCTCCTCGAAGCCGGATTCGCGCCCCAGCTCCCGATGCCGCTCCAGCCGCTCCCTGAGCTCGAGAAAAGGATCGGCCGACGCGACGCCGATTTTATCGATGCCGAGCGCAGGCGCGGCGGCCTTCATTTCTTCCTTGAGCTTCAGCCAGCGGTCCGCGTCCGGCATGCCCGATCCCCTCCTTTCCGTTCTATTTGCGGCGGCAACCCGCCGTGCAATGCAACGGCACTTTTTCCCGCTGCGCTTGTCCGCCCGCCACACCCCGCGGTGCGAAGAAACGGCTCCATGCCTTGATTCCAAGGATGATCGCCGTTTCTAACAGGGCGGTATGGGCCGAACGGACAAAGTGTCCGGCTGCCTCCCGCAGGCAGACAACCTCCCCTGCGGCTGCCGGAACCGCTCACCCCTTGCCCAGCGTTCGGATCGCTTCGCGGGCCAATTGGTCGCAGCGGTTGTTCCATTCGTTGTCGCTGTGCCCTTTTACTTTAATATATTCGACTTGATGTTTCTCCATAAGCTTCAAGAGCGTTTTCCACAAATCCTGATTCTCGACCGGCTGTCCCTTGCTGTTGATCCATCCGTTGCGCAGCCAGCCCTTCACCCAATTCTGCTTGAAGCCGTTGACCAGGTAAGCGGAGTCGCTGTACAGCCGGATCCTGCACGGTTCCTTCAACACCGAGATCGCTTCGATCGCCGCCAGCAGCTCCATCCGGTTGTTGGTGGTGCGGGGCTCCGCGCCCGACATCTCCTTGCGCTTGTCTTTGTAGAACAGGATGGCGCCCCAGCCTCCGGGGCCCGGATTGCCGGAACAGGCTCCATCCGTATACATATCCACTTGCTTCAAACGCGGCAACCTCCCTGTTTGTATCCCCGCCTGCGAAGCGCTCAAGGAGCCGGCTCGTCCGGCTTCCGGTTGTCCAGCCACCAGCGGTACGCGGCCCGCACCTCCGGCTCCCGAAACGGCGCCTGCTGGAGCTCGATCCGCCGCATCAGCGAGTCGAGCCCGGCCTGCACTTTGCGTTCCACCTCGGGATGGTAGTGGTAGATCCGCTTGTGGCGCTCATACTCGTCCTGATCGACCACCTGCACCGAGCCGTCGGCGGCCACGATTACGTCCAGATCGTAATCGATGTACGTAATGACCCCTTCGGATACGTAAGCCGGAGATGCGATATTGCAATAAAAGCGCGTGCCCGTATCCTCGAGCAGCGCCACGACGTTAAACCATTCACCCCGCGGAAAAAAAACGACGGACGGAATACGGCTGACCCATTCGTGTCCGTCCGCCTCCACGATTCGGGTCTGGCAATTCACAAGCACCGCCGCGCATGCGTTTACGATGGACTCCGATAGCGCCTCCGGCGGGAGCTGCCAGTTCTCCAGCCACATCCGGTGCAGATGTCCGTTATGCTTGAAGCTTTTTATTACGATCGGAGTCATCCCGCTCATCCGCATTATCCTTTCCCGCCTGCGGCGAAACCAGTAACACAAGCTATACCAATAGAAAAACATATCTGCTGACCGAATGCAACGCGAACCGGACATTCGGAGCCGATATGTTTCCATAACGGGTATCCGTCAGGGGGCTTCACCCGCTGACGATGCTGAGTCTGTCGTACGAACGGAAGAAATCTTCGGAATGGTATCCTGCCGATTCATACAGCGGAAGGATCGGTTCGTTGTGATTGTCGACCGTCACGTATATTTTACTGACCTTGCGGTTCTCGAACCGTTCGCGAAGCTTATGGATAAGAGCCGTGCCGATGCCTTGGCGCTGATAGCCTCTGGCTACGGCGATCCGGTAATAGTAACCTTGATTCTTGTCGATCGTCCCGATGATCACGCCGACCGGTCGATCGTCCGTCTCGGCGACAATCACGAGATCGCTGTCCCATGACAACTGCCTGCCAAATGCCTCCATCGTCGTTTCGAAGCATGCTTCACTCAATACGTCCCGAAACAGCTCGATAATGTGCGGGTAATCAGACAATCGGAAGGAACGCAATTTCATAGGCCAGCTCTCCTTGCACAGTCAAGAAATAGGCGATGATTACATCCGCCGAGACATACTTATTTCGACACAAACCGTTCAAATCCTCCCGAATTATCGAAAAAACTTAAAAAAATCTCAATAAATTCTCCATATTCTCCTGAAAGCGCTTAATTTTAAGCGCTTACACGTTTCGACAATTGCGATGACTCATTTTAGGAACAGCGGCTTATACTACAGGAGGCGCGGAAGATCAAGTTGATTTGTCCCATCGATTTAGAGATAATAAGGATGAAATCCAAATTGAAACGGAGGATTTTCCCAATGGCTTACCAACTGCCGCAACTGCCTTATGCAGCGAATGCTCTTGAGCCTCATATCGACGAGACGACCATGAACATCCACCACGGCCGTCACCACCAAACGTACGTCAACAACTTGAACGCGGCTCTGGAAGGCCATCCGGAGCTCCAGGCCAAATCCATCGAAGAGTTGATCTCCAACCTCGATGCCGTGCCGGAGAACATCCGCACCGCGGTCCGCAACAACGGCGGCGGCCACGCCAACCACTCGCTGTTCTGGGAAATCCTGAGCCCGAACGGCGGCGGCGCGCCGACCGGCAAGCTGGCTGACGCCATCAACAACGAGCTTGGCGGCTTCGAGAAATTCAAAGAAGAATTCACGAAAGCGGCAACGACCCGCTTCGGCTCCGGCTGGGCTTGGCTGAGCGTGAAAAACGGCAAGCTGGTCATCAGCAGCACGCCGAACCAAGACAGCCCGCTGATGGAAGGCGCTACGCCGATCCTCGGCCTGGATGTTTGGGAGCATGCTTACTACCTGAAATATCAAAACAAACGTCCGGATTACATCAACGCGTTCTGGAACATCGTGAACTGGGACGCCGTCGGCAAACGCTACGAAGCGGCTCTGTAATCCGTGCGCGCAAAAAGCTCCGTTGTTCCGCCCCTGCGGCGGGAACAACGGAGCTTTTTTTGCGCGGACGGACGAGCTACTGCCCGCGAAGCTCGCGGATGATCTTCAGGAAAACGTTCGGGAATGCGTAGCGGTCCAGCTCCGCGAGGGGCACCCATCTCAAGCGGCCGGATTCCCCGGCGGCGGCGGTCTCCGCTTGCGCGGCGTAAGCGCCGGACGGATCGGCCGCGAGCAGCAGCCCCGGCACTCCGAAGCCCGTCCCGGCCTGCGGTTGCGCTTTCCGGCCGGACGGCGGCTCGTACGCGCATCTGTATACGTTCAGATGCCAATGCAGATGGCTGAACACATGCTCGGCCTTTATCGCCAACGCGTAAGGCCGGACCGTCACCTTCTCTTCGTCCGCCAGCTTGGCCGCGAGATCGGCCATGCGCCCCGCTTCCGCCGCGCCGCCGTCCGCTTCCGGCCCGTCGTCCCAGAGAACGTGGGGAAGCTCCCACATGCGGGCAAGCAGCCCCGAATCGGGGCGCTGGCGAATCAGAATGCGGCCGGCAAGGTCGCCTTCCCCTTCGATCCAGGCGACGGACCGGTGCTCGGGCCTCGGCGCCTTCGCTTTCGTCTTGATCGGCAGCGATTCTTCTTCGCCCGCCAGACGCCCGGCGCAATGCTCCATGACGGGGCAGACCAAACAGTACGGCGACTTCGGCGTACAGACGGTCGCTCCCAGCTCCATCAGCGCCTGGTTGAAATCTCCCGCCGATCCTTCGGGGATCAGCGCCTTCGCCAGCTTCTCCATCCGGACGCGGGCGGCCGGCTTCGCGATATCCTCATGGATGCGAAAATGCCTTGACAACACCCTCATGACGTTGCCGTCGACCGCAGGCTCGGGCATGTCGTACGCGATGCTGAGCACCGCCCCCGTCGTATACGGGCCGACACCCTTCAAGGAAGCGAAAGCCTCGCGGTCGGCAGGGACGCGGCCGTCGAACCGGTCGCACAGCTCGCGGGCCGCCGCCTGGAGGTTGCGCGCCCGGGAATAATAGCCGAGCCCTTCCCACAGCTTGAGCACCTCGCCTTCCGGAGCTTCGGCGAGCGCCTTCGCCGTCGGGAACCGTTCCATGAACCGGCGCCAGTACGGAATAACCGTATCCACCCGCGTCTGCTGCAGCATCACCTCGGATACCCAGATGGCGTACGGATCGCGGGTCCGCCTCCACGGCAAATCCCTCTTATGGATGCGGTACCAGGCCAGCAGCCGTTCGGAGAACGCGGACATGCGCTCCTTCGTGGCCTCCGCGAACATATCCGCCACGCTCGGTTCCGCTCCGGCCGTTCTGGTCCGGCGGCTCATGATTCCCCGCCTCCCCGTTCGAGCGTCAGGCCCAGCACGGGCGACAGGCGCACGGCCAGCGTCCCCCCGCCCGCCAGGCGAAAGCGCAGAGCCACTTCCTCCACGGCCGTCCCTTCATCGTCCCGCATCCATGTATCCGACACGGTTCCGGCATCCGCCACCGTCATTCCTCCGAGCTCGACGCGGGGATACCCGTCCGCGTACCAGACGGCCGAGAGCCGGTTGCCGGAGCCGATCTCCAGCACAAGCGAATCCCGGAGCCCGGCGCGGTCCCATACGTCGGGGGTCAACATGCCGACGGCAAGAGTTCCGTCCCTGTACTCCAGAAGAATATGTGAATATCCTTCCTCATCGGGGACAAGCCGCTCGCCGAACAATTCCTCCATATATCCGCCCAGCGAAAATCGCTGTTCCGTTGTCATAAGCCATCCTCCCGCCATTTCTTCGCTTCGCAACAAAAAACCGCTCCTCTATTATAAAGGAACGGTTTGTCCTTGCGCCAATTGCGCGGGGTTAAACGTTATGCGATCATCGGACGGCTCGTCCGCCGCGCTTCCGCAGGCGACGGCGGCCGCCTTGGCCGGCGACAAGCCGAATCGCCCCATCTCGGCGGCCCGAGCCCGGCAAGCTTATTCGTCCGCCTTCCCGTCTTCCAGGACGCCCATCGATTCGATCGTCCGTTTGGTCTGCTTCGTTCCCAGCTTGTGAATCAGCCCGTATATTTCGCGCAGCGTGTAATCGTACGCGTCGTTGGCCCGATCGTTGTGATAGGGAAGACCAGGGATAAACGCTCTGAAAAAGGACGCATCGTCGGCATCCCACTGATCGTTCATCAACTCTTGCAACTGATCCACTTCGGCGCGGGTCGCGTTAATCTCGAATTCGTACGCGGCGTCGCCTTGTCCTTCGAGCACGGATTTGCCCTGAACCGATACGTAATACCGTTTCCGTTCCATCCCGGCGGTCCCCCCTTACAACGAAGATTTGGCGTATCCGTAGTACCAGTAGAAAAAAGCGCTGAGCAGCGCGACAACAACCACAAAGCCGATATACATCCAGAAAATCGGATTCATCAGCACCTGGTGCTTGACGGCGGCTTCCGATACGCTGTCGATGTCCCGGCGGTGGTTTTTCTGCCTGGCGGCAATCCATGCGGACCACCAGCCCGCGGCGATCAGTACGATGGCGACGCCGACGGTCACCCACGTGAGGAGATTGTTGCCCACGAACCTCGCTCCTTTGCCCGTACGGCGCGTGCCGCGCGGGAGAATGGCTGCTGTGGTTTAGATTGCCGCGCGTGATGGCATCTTATTCGCTTGGCTCCGCAACCGGTCCGCCCCGCTAGACGGCGGCCCGCTCGACGATCGCCACCGCAGCGGCGAACGTGTCGCTATGCGACAAGCTGACATGAATGCGCCACGAACCGTCGTCTCCCCAGCCCAACCGAGCCCGGCATGCCGCCGACAGGACGCAGACGGGACGCCCCGCTTCGTCCGCCAGCACCTCGATATCCTGCAGGCCGACGATGCCGCCGATTCCCGTGCCCAACGCCTTGGCGACCGCTTCCTTCGCCGCAAAGCGCCCGGCGACGAATTCGATCCGCCTCCGTCCCTTGCGCGATGCCTCCAGCTCCCGTTCGGCCGGCGTCAGCACGCGCTCGCAGAACCGTTCTCCCGCCGGTCCGTCCAGCATGCCGCGGATTCGAGCCAACTCCACCAAGTCGTTGCCGATGCCTATGATCATACGAACGACGCTCCTTTGTCAGCGAGAAGGATAATCACTTCTGTTATTCATCAAATCTTCATTGGCCAAAAATTGCACATCCGTTTATAATCATCATAAATTAGAATTATTCTAAATAAGGTCATCCGAATCCGAAGCACGGCATCCGGGAGATGCCGCGCCTCGGAGGATGGTTCGATGCCGGTCGGCACGGCGCCGCTTGCCGCGAACGTCCGATCCCGGCAGGAAAGGGGCTGCGTCACATGGGCGATTATCATCATTTGCCGCACTGCAAAAATCAACCGGAATCGAAAAAAACGCTTTGGTTTACGCTTCTATTGACTTTGGCTTTCACCCTTATGGAAATTATCGGCGGGTTGTGGTCGAACTCGCTGGCGCTTTTGTCCGACTCGGCGCATATGATCTCCGACGTGCTGGCGCTCGGGCTTAGCATGCTGGCTTTGCATATGGCGTCCAGACCGTCGAATTCCCGCTTTACGTTCGGCTATCTGCGCTTCGAGATTATCGCGTCGTTCCTGAACGGACTGAGCCTGATCGTTATCGCGCTCGGGATCGCCGTCGAAGGGGTGCGCCGCCTGTTCCGCCCCGAACCGATCGACTTCGGCCTGATGCTGACGGTCGCCTCGATCGGATTGGCCGTCAACATCGCATTAACCGCAGCACTTAGCCGTTCCGCCCGCAAGGAGGGCAATCTGAATCTAAAGAGCGCGCTGTGGCACTTTATCGGCGACTTGATCAGCTCCATCGGCGTCATCGTCTCAGCTCTGCTGATCCGGTTCACGGGCCTGACCTGGTTCGACCCGATCATCAGCTTGGTCATCGGCGGCATCATTATGACGGGCGGCGCGAAAATCGTCCGCGAGTCGTATCTGTACTTGATGGAAGCCGTGCCGGACACGATGAAGCTCGAAGAGATCCGCGCGGACATCGGGCGCGTCGCCGGAGTCCGGGACGTGCACGACATGCATCTGTGGGCCATTTCGACCGATCATTATTCGCTGACGGCTCACGTGTTCGTCGAGGAGAAGGTCCCGCCCTTCCTTATCGTCGGCGCCGTCAACGAGATGCTTCGGGAAAGGTACGGCATCCTGCACGCGACGATCCAGATCGAGCACGCCGCCTTCCACGACCACGGCGAATACGGCAAGAAATTTTTGCAAACCTCCGCGACTTGACCGGAGATCTACAGAAAAAACTGGCGGAATCCCGCTGCTTCGGCGGCTCCGCCAGTTTTTGGATTAGATGCCCGGAATCGGGGAACGCTTGTGCTCCGTCTTCAGATATTGCCGCTCCAGCTTCTCCCGCACCGCCGGATCGATCGCCTTGCCCTCCAGATAGTCGCTGTTCGCTTCGTAGGAGATGCCCAGTTCGCCTTCGTCGGTCTGCCCTTCCCAGAGACCGGCGGTCGGCGCTTTGTCCAGAATCGCGCGCGGCACGCCCAGATACTCGGCAATCTGCCGGATCTGGCGCTTGTTCAGCGAGCTGAGCGGAGTGATGTCCACCGCTCCGTCGCCCCATTTCGTGAAAAAGCCGGTGATCGCCTCCGAAGCGTGGTCCGTGCCGACAACCAGCAGGTTCAAGTCGAACGCAAGCGCGTATTGCGCCACCATCCGGGTGCGGGCTTTGATGTTGCCTTTCGCTTCCTTGCTGATATGGCGGTGAATCCCCAGCGATTTGTAGCCGTGCTCCACCTCAAGAGCGATCTCGTCCACCGCATCCTGAATATTCGTCTCCACGCGATGCTTCAGCTTGAACGTATCGGCCACCGCATAGCTGTCCTGAATATCCGCCTGCTCGCCATACGGCTGGAATACGCCGACAGTCCAATAGTCCCGGCCGGTCTCCTCGCTCAGCTCGTCCGTCGACAGCTTGCACAGTCCCGTCGCAACGGCGCTGTCGATGCCGCCGCTGATGGCGATCAGCAAACCGGACGCCTTCGCTTGCTTCACGTACGATTTGAGGAAATCGACCCTTCTGCGAACTTCCTCCGCCGGATCGATCACCGGCTTCACGCCGAACCGCGCGATAATCTCCTGCTGCAGGCTCATGCTCTCTCCATCCTTCCCCGATATCGGTCTCATGTCAGCTTCTATACCATCTATCATACCACTGACGAGGCTCCGGTAAAATGCCGTTTTGCGGACGCGCCATAACAAAACACCTTCCTGCCCGCAAGCGGCGGGAGGAAGGTGCGGAGCATCGGCTTACGGGCGCTTGCCCGGGAATCAGTTGCGGCAGAAGCGGTCGAAGGCGTCGGTCAGATCCTTGGCGATCTCGTCGGCCGAACGGTTCTCGATCTGATGGCGCTCGATCATATGAACGAGCTCGCCGTCCTTCAGCAGCGCGATGGACGGAGACGACGGCGGATACGGAGCGAAGTATTCGCGTGCTTTCGCCGTGGCTTCCTTATCCTGGCCGGCGAACACCGTGAACAGATGATCCGGCAAAATATCGTGCTGCAGAGCCTTGGCCACGCCGGGACGGCATTGGCCCGCCGCGCAGCCGCAGACGCTGTTGACCACGACAAGCGCGGTTCCTTTGGCGGCTTCGAAATTCTCCACGACTTCCTCCGGCGTGCGCAGCTCCTTGATCCCCAAGCGGGTCAATTCGTCCCGCATCGGCTGCACCATATCGCGCATGTATTGTTCAAAAGACATCGACATGTTCGATTCCTCCTCGATTCAAAGGTAAAACGCGAGTTTGTGTTCATTATACACCTTAAGCCCCGGGGAGCAAAGCGAACGCAAAAGAGCGCCCGCCAACGCGAGCGCCCCGCCTGCTTTATGATTCGTCTTTGCCGTTGTCCGCCCGATAGGCGCCGTAAGCCGTGTTTTTGTCGGGATGCATAAACATCGCCCCCGGCTGTCCCGGCGGAATTCCTTGCTCGAACAGTTCGCGGTTTTCCGCCGATGAGAAACCGACGTCCTTGAAGGGATGAACCCATCCCTCCCCCGCCATCACAGCGGGATCGGTGTCGCGGCTCCACTGCTCCAGCGGCGAATTCGGCGACTCGTAATCGCGGTCTCCGATCACGACGCCATAGGAGTTGACGAACGGCCCTTGCGGCCCGCGCCCCTCCCGGAATTCCGGCCGAAATTCCAGCTCGTACGGGTCCAACGACGGGTCGTCCCGCGTCTTGGCCGGCCGCACACCCTTGTAGCCGTCATCCGGTATATCCGGAACTTGATCCTCACGTTGCCCGGTCATAACGGTTCACTCCTCAGGTTGACGGACGGTTCGGCCCGTTCAGCTTTTTGTTGATGCCGGCGTCCGCCGCTTCCGTCTCGCGCGCCGCGGCTCCCGAAGCGTTCTGCGCCTGTTGGGCCCGCTGCTCCAGCGAGTCGTTCCGGTTAAGCTTCGCCATGATTCGTGCCTCCTCGTCGGATTGGAAATGTGCGTGATTCTTCCCGATAGTATGGCCGATTCCGGAAGCTTTCATCAGACCGGCGGAGCTCCGCCCGCCACCCTCATGCATAGCCGGGCGGTTGCCGGTTAACGTTAAGGTAGAAATCGCCTGTTCGGAATAAAGGCGAGAGGAGGATTTCCCATGCTCCGCAATCGTCCCGACAGATGGTCCGGCCTGCTTCTGTTCGCGGCGGCAGCGCTGGCCGCGGCCGTGAACTTGTCCGCGTCTGTGCCGCCGCTCGCCGCGCCCGCACCGGCGGAAGCCGTCCCGCCCGCCGGCCCCGCTTCCGCCGCCGACACTCCGCTCCTCACGTTTGCCGTCCTGAGCGACCTGCATGTCAGCGCCCGCCATCCCGAATCGCAGCGGTTGTTCCGGCAAGCGCTGCTGGATTACCGCAGCGTCAAACCTGATCTGGACTTGCTTGTCCTGAACGGCGATCTGACGGAAGGCGCGCCCGAAGACTACCGCGCGCTGAGGCGCATTCTCGGGGAAGTCCCCCATGCGCCGGTTCACGCGGTGATGGGCAATCACGATTTTTACGGAATGTGGCGGCAGCGCGATGGCCATTACGATTATGGAGGACGTCTCTCCCCCGATTGGAGCAGCGGCAAAGCGGTCAGCTTGTTCCAGAGGAGCTTCGGATACGGCGCCCCCTATCATCACGTTTGGCTGCGCGACCGCTTGTTCGTGTTTCTGTCGGGCGAGAGGTACCGCGACGAGGACGGGACGGTAGGCGAAGACGCCTATCTGAGCGAGCGGCAGATGATCTGGCTGAAGCATCGGCTCCATGAACACTCCCACCGCCCGGGGCCGAAGCCGAGGCCCGTATTCGCCTTTATCCATCAGCCTCTGCCCGGCACGGTCGGGGGCAGCTCCGAGCGCGGAATCGTCCAGCACACGGAGCTGCGCAACCTGTTGTCGCGATTTCCCGAATTGATTTTGTTCACGGGACACACCCACCGGCTGGCGGGCGGCGATCAATACGTCCAAGGCCCTTTTGCCATGATCGGATGCTCGTCCGTCCGGCGGGTGAACGGCGCGGACGACAAGCCGGTCGCCGAAGCGCGCAGCGAGAGCCTGTACGCGGAAGTTTATGCCGACCGCACCGTCCTGACGGCCCGGGAGCACGTATCGGGAACATGGATCGGCTCTCCGCGCGTCATCCGTCCGTAAGGCCGGATGGCCCTTCTCCGATCATGTGTCGAATCCGGCAAACGGATCGCGGATCGTGATTTTGTGCGCCTCCGCGTCGCTGACGCCGGCGTACAGCTCGGCGATTCCGCCCGGACGGCGGACGAGCCCGCCGCTGAATACCACATCCTCCAGATCCGGCCGTTTGGAAGGTCCCTGCAGGAAGTTCGCGCGTTCCGCGATGATTTGCATATCGGTGAACGTTTCGGTTTCCGGATCGAATACGAAAACCATCGGGTAATAATGCCGGTTGCCGGCTTCGTCGAAACGCGCGATATGGCCGAGCACACCCAGCAATCCGCTGGACAGCAGATGAATTTCGTTGCAGCCTCCCCATTCGTCGTCCAGAAACTGTCCGTTAAGGAGCGGAGCTTGCGACACGACGTCCGTCGTCAGATCGTCCAACGCGTGAACCCGGGTAAAGCCGATTTTCCCCCTGCCCCCCTTCTCGCCTTGGGGACGCGTGAACACGCCGATCGACCCGTCCCGAAGCTGGACGAGCCGCAGATCCTTCATGAAGTCGGGGCCCTGGAAAAACGGCTCAAGCCGCGTCAGGCCGCTTCCCCTGTAAAATACCGTACGCCAGCCGAGACGTCCTTCCATCGTCGGATGGGGATACGTCTGCACGCCGCCGACGATCAGCTCTCCGGCGATACGCGTATGGAACGGGTCCTGGAGCGAAAAGACGGGCGATCCGTCTCTCATCACCCACTCGCCGCCCCGATTGACGAAAAACCGGATTTCGGAATCCTCGCTGTCCCGGTGTTCCACGCGTCCGGCGATCACCGGCTCCCCTTCGTCCTCGAAAGGAGCCGTAATGTTGTAGACGTCCTTGCCGTTCGTGCCGCCGAACACGATCTTTTCGGCGCCGTACGGCTTCGTTTCGCTTTTCCGGAACGCAGTCAGCAGCTCCTCGCACGATTTCACGCCGCTGTTTTTCAGTTGAGCCATGTGTCGGCCGTCCTCTCCCTGTTCAATTCGTTTTAAGCCGCTTCATTAATAACCGCATATCGATCGTCGCGCGCGCCATCTTATCGTCCGACGCGCCGTAATACATGACGATCCGGTCTCCTTCCCGGATCGCCCCGCAGGCGAAGACGACATGGCGGAAAAAGCCGCTGGTTTCGTATTCGGCTTCGGGCTCCATCAACGGTTCGTCCAGGCGCGCAATGACCCGGCTCGGGTCGTCCAGATCGAGCAGCGCCGCGCCCATGCAATACCGGTGACGGCGATCGGCGCCGTGGTACAGCACGAGCCATCCGTCGTCGGTCTTGATCGGCACGCACCCGGCGCCGATCCGGGCGTTGTCCCACAGCCCCTCGCGCGTTCCCATCAGAAACCGATGGTCTCCCCAGTGAAGCAGATCGGGCGACCGGGCGATCCACATGTCGGGCGAGCCGATGCCGTCGGGCACCGGCCGGTGCAGCATGTAGTAATGCCCTCCGATCCGCTCCGGGAACAAGACGACATCCTTGTTCGTCGGGGCGAGAATGAGCCCTTCCCTGCGGAATTCGGCGAAATCCGACGTTGACGCCAGTCCCACGGCGACGCCCAGGTCGGAAACCGCGCTGTACGCCACATAGTATCGGCCGTCGATCAACGTGATGCGCGGGTCCTCGATGCCCCACCTTTCCATCCGGCCTTCCGGCCGCAAGCCCGGACGGTCGTCGATCGTAAACCTCCGGCCGTCGCGGCTGCGCGCGACGCGCAGATGGGAGATCGACGTGAGGCACACCGTGCCGCCGTTCCGGTTCCGGACGACGCGAGGGTCGCTGAAGTCGAGCTCCGGATCGCGCGTATCCAGCTTTATCGTCGTCATCTCCGAACCCTGCTCATCCAGCGCCGGAACGACTACGTAACGCGAATCGGTCTGGCGCGGACGCTCCGCCACGCGCAACAACAAGACAACCTCGTCTCCGCACACGGCGACGCCGGCATTAAACACGCCGAGCACTTCCCAATCGGGGTGCGACGGCTTCACATCGCCGGGAGTAATCAACGGATTGAGCGAATCCCTCTCCACTATTGTCTCTCTTTGTACAACCATGCCGGTTTCCTCCTATCCTTAAGCCGGCCTTACATGCCGTCAATCCTTGATGCCCGTGAAGGTGATTCCCTCAATGAAGTAACGCTGAGCCGCAAAAAACAACAGGATAACCGGAAGCGCGACCAGCGTGGACATCGCCATCAGATAGTTCCACTGGGGAGCTTCGTTGACGCCGCCCATGAAGAAATACATGCCGACGTTCATCGTGTACAAGTTCATATCCGTCAAATAAATAAGCGGCCCGAGAAAATCGTTCCAGTAACCCCGAAAGGCGAAGATCGCGACCGCCAGCAGAGCCGGCCGAATTTGCGGCAGCATAATGTGGAAAAACGTCTGGAACGTATTCGCCCCGTCGATCTCCGCCGAGTCGTCCAGCTCTCTCGGGATCGTCATGAAAAACTGCCTGAGCAAAAAGATGTAAAACGGTCCCCAGGCCGTCCACGCCCGCAGCACAAGCGGATCGAACTGCCCGACAAGCCCCAGCTTCTGCCAGATCAGAAACGTCGGGATTAACGTAACATGGAAGGGCAGCATCATCGTAGCGAGCAGCACGATGAAAATGATGTCGCTGCCGGGAAAGCGAAACCGCGCGAACCCGTACGCGACGATTGTCGCACTGACCATCTCCGCCACCAGCCCCAGGACAACGATAAACAACGTATTGAACAAATACCGGTTGAAGGGCATCGCCGTCCAGGCATCCGCGAAGTTGCGCCATACCGGCGGATCGGGAATCCACTTGGGCGGCCACGCGAAGATGTCGCCTTTCGCCTGCAGGGCGGTCGACAGCATCCAGAAGAACGGGACGAGAATGACCGCCGCAAGCAGCGTAGTGATGGCATAAATGACGCCGAGACGGAGCGCCTTCCAATGTTTTGCCGTAATTGTCATGCGTACGCCCCTCCTCTACCGCCGCACGTCCGATTCGTAATGAACCCAGGCCGGCGTTGACCGGAAGACGAGCAGCGTCAGCGCCAGAATGAGGATAAACAGCACCCATGCGATCGCCGAAGCCTCGCCCATGTGCAATTGCGTGAATCCGCGCTCATAGACGAGTTGGTTCATGAATTTGCCCGCCGCGGACGTCGGACGGACAAACATCGCGATCGTAAAGATCTGCAGCGCTCCGATCATGCCCATCACGACCTGAAGCAGGATGACGGGGGAAATCTGCGGCACCGTAATGTGCCAGAACTTCCTGAACGCGCTCGCCCCGTCGATTTCCGCCGCTTCGTACAGCGATCGAGGCACTCCCTGCAGGCCCGCCAGAAAGACGACGGTGTTCGTCCCGAAGACGCCCCAGACACTCATGATGACGAACGCGGGCAGCACGAAGTCCGGGTCGCCGAACCAGTTCGGCTTGCCCCAGCCGAACGTGGTATACACCGGCGACAACGCATAGTTGATGACCCCCGATTCACTGTTGAACATCCACCGCCACAGCAGCGCGACCGCCACCTCCGGCAGCACGGCGGGCAAAAAATAAATGGTGCGGTAAATGCCGATGCCCTTGATCTTATTGTTCAGCAGCATCGCCACCAGCAGCGCGCCCAAAACCCCGATCGGCAGGGACAACGCGGCATACAGCAGCGTAATGCGAACGGACGGCCAAAACTCGATATCGTTGGTGAACAGCTTGATGTAGTTGTCCAGGCCGACCCAGACCGTCTTCCCGAACAGACTCGACCGGGTGAAGCTCAAATACAACGAGTCGAGCAGCGGGTATACCGTAAACAGGACGAACCCGGTCAACCATGGCGAAATAAGCGCCAGTCCCATCGCTTGCTTCCGTTTCCAGCCGATTTTGCGGAAAACGGCGTACAACGCCGCGGCGACCGCAAACAACATCACGGGCACAAGCATCCATCGGACGAGCGTCGCCGTATAATGATCCATGCCGCTGCATCTCCTTTCCCCGTTCTGTTTAGCCGCCGGCGGGAGGCGGGCGCGCCTCCCGCCGGCAGCGGACGGGTTATTTCAAGGCATTTTCGAGCAGCGGCTTCACTTTCGGAATCAACTGCTCCGGATCGGCCCCGGCGTTGACGATCGGGTCCATCAGTTGGGTCCAGAAAACGTTGTCCCAGTTCGGATAATTTTGGAAATACCGATACGGTCTCGCATATTGCATGGAAGCGATAATGGCCTCCAGAGAATGAGCTTTCTTCGGATGAAGCTCCTGCAGCGTCTTGAGATCGGCCAGCGACTTCCGCGGCGGCATGATCTTCCAATGGTGGATGGCATCCGTCAGATCAAGCAGCGCTTCGAACGCGGCGTCCGCGTGTTTGGTTTTCGCGTTGATGCCCATGCCCAGAATGTCGCCGAACGTGGCGCGCACGCCAGACGGACCGGCCGGCACCATATACGCTTGCACGTTCTCCACAGTGGAATCCAGGTTGTCCGCCGCGCCTCCCATGAACATCGCCACTTGGCCGTTCCGGAACATCTGGTCGAAGCCGCGGTCGCGAATGATTTGCTGGGACGGCGTAACCGGACCTTTGATCAGGTCGGCGTAGAACTTGAACGCCCGGATCGCTTCAGGCGAATCGATCGGCGACGATTTGAGGTCTTCCGAGATAACCTCGCCGCCGTTTTGCCAGATGAACATTTGCACAGGCGGCCAACCGTTGACGGTAAAGCCCCACTGAACGATGTTGTTTCTGTCGAATCCGGGTTCGCCGGCATGCTTGCCGGAGCTGTCCTTGGTTAATTTCGTCGCCGCGTCGAGGAATTGGTCCCACGTCCAGGTTTCGTCCGGATACTTGATTCCCGCCTTGTCGAACAGCGACTTGTTCACATACATCATGACCGGCTGCTGCAGCCACGGCAGTCCGTAAATTTTGCCGTTATGCGTAAACGGCTGCAAGGACGATTCGTAGTAGTCGTCCGTCTTGCCCGCCGGATGGCTGGAGCCTTTCAACCGGTCCGTAATGTCAAGCAGCGCTCCTTCGGCGGAGAATTGAGCCGCGCGCTGCGCGCTGATCCAGAACAGATCGGGACCCGAATCGCCCGAGAGCTGCGTGATCAGCCGCGTATCGTATTCCGCCGGATTGGAGTCCTGCACGATTTCGTAACGGGTCGACTTCGCGTTCAGTTTGTCAAGGATGGCTTGCAGCTCCTTGGCCTCGTCGGCGCCCGCCCAAGTAGACAGCCGGATTTTGACTTTTTCGGCAGTAGTCGGGCTTGCGCTCGGTTGAGACGCGTCGTCACCGGAACATGCCGACAACACGAGGAAAAGCAGAAAAACAACGGTCGTGATTAACGAAACACGTTTTTTCATTGGTAACTCCCCCTGTAGCATGTTGTTTTTGAAAACGGACAAAATAACCAACAGCCTTTGCGGATTCCGGACTCTCATCCCCCTTCTTGCGTGACAAGCGTGACAAGAATGACAATTAGGTGAAAATTAGGATTACATAAAATCTGTCACGTTACTACAACCCTTACAATTACATTATTGCCTCATCAAAATTCGTTGTCAAGACGTTGCAAGCGGCGCTGCCTTAATTATATATCTATATTATTTATAGAAGGATTGCATTTACTTTTTCACTTTTACGGGGTATAGTATTTTTGTAACGTTACAAAATGCAAGAGAGGATCTCATCCATGCCGAAGAAAATCGTGATGCAAGATATAGCGGACCGGCTGAAGATTTCGAAAAACTCCGTGTCGCAGGCGTTGTCCGGCAAGGACGGCGTAAGCGAGGAGACGCGGCGCAAAGTTATCCGGACCGCCGAGGAGATGGGTTATCAATACGAGAGGAAAAGAAGCCGGGGAGGAAGCAAGCAGGCGCGATCGATCGGGCTTATCGCGTCGGAATTCACCTTTACCACAAAGACGTTTTTCGGAGACATCTTTCTGGCCATCGAACGGGAAGCGCAGCAGCACAACATCAGGCTGCTGATTCAATCCGTCAACCCGTCCGCGCGCGACACCTTGACGTTGCCCGATTTTATCGACGACCGCCTGGTGGAAGGCGTGCTGGTGCTGTCGCATATCAGCACCGATTATATTAACAAGGTGATTTCCCGGGACATTCCGACCGTGCTTGTCGACCATCACCACCCGCTCATCCAGGCGGACGCCGTATTGACCAACAACCGTTTCGGCGCCTATCTCGCCGTCAAGCATCTGATCGATCTCGGCCACCGCCATATCGCCGTCATCGGAAATACGGACGCTTCGCCGAGTTACCAGGAACGGTGGGAAGGATACATGCTGGCCTTGCGGGATCACGGAATCGAGCCCCGGCAAGATCTGATGTTCGTTCATGTCAAGGAGGACGAAACATGGATCTCGGAAACGGTTCAATCGCTGCGGCAACAGCCGAGCGCCTGGTTTTGCCTGAACGACGGCTTCGCGTTTTTCGTCTGCGCCGCCTTAAAGCATCTCGGTCTTCGGATTCCGGAGGACGTCTCGATCTGCGGGTTCGATAACTCGCATTTCTCGCAAATCTCCGATCCCAAAATCACGACCATGGACATCGACCTCGACCAGTTCGCGCGCAAAGCGTTCGCCCAATTGCTGTGGCGCATCAAGCATCCCGGCGACGTGCACCGGGAAACGCTGTTGCCCACGAAACTCATCCGGCGCGAATCGACGGACACGTGCGCGGGAGGCGGCACGTGACCGGTCCGGCAGCGGCATGAATGGCCGATTCTGCCGGAGGCTCTTGAAATTGTGCGCTTCTTTGGGCTAGAGCGTCACGACCCCGGAAGCAATCACGATCACAAAAGCCGCGATGCCGATCAATCCCGCTCCGATCAGCATGACGCCTTGGGTGCGTTTTCCCTGGAACATGCGCAGGACCCCGAGGCTGAACATGGAGAGAATAAAAGTAACGAACAATGCGGTTACGATAAAAAATGCCGGATTCGTCTCCGTAATATCGACGACACCCATCCTGATATCCCTTCCTTTAGCGGTAAGCCGTTAAACTCGGTTTACCGTTTATTGTATAGCATCGCCGGCCGGATTTCATCCGTCCGCCGCATTCGCAAGCTCGCTCCGGCGTTCCTTACCGGGAAGGCGCCGGAGAGGGAGGCGCGTCCGGCGCGCGTCGCCGGAGCAGCTCGGGCAAGGCCACTCCTCCGAGGATCAGCAGCACCCCGAACCATTGCGGCAGCGACACCGGCTCGCCCAGGACGGCGTACGACATCGCGACGGCCACCGGCAGTTCGACCGCGCCGAGGATCGACGCGAGTCCGGGACCGATGTGCGGGACGCCGACCGCAAACGCGGTAACCGGAAGCAGGACGCCGAATGCGGCCAGCAGCACGCCCCATTGCCATAATCCGCCCGTAAATTGCCCGTCGAACAGATGCTTCGGCGGCAGCAGCGCCATCGTGATCAGGGCCGCCCCCGCGGCGATCCAAACGCTGCGGGTGACGGGATGAACGCCGGGGGCGACCGTTCCGCTCGCGGCTATAAACCCGCTGTACGTGCATGCGCTGGCCAGCCCCAGGACGATGCCCTGCCAGGCGGCTTCCCCTCTCCATACGTCCGGGCCGGCCGCCAGGACGGTTCCCGCGAGAAGCGGAAGCAGCGCCCATAGCTGCCCCTTCTCGGGCTTGCGGCGGCGGATCAGCGCTTCTCCCAGCACGCCGATCCAGGTGAATTGAAACAGTAAAATTATCGCAAGCGACGCTTCGATATATTGCAGAGCTCCGTAGTAGACGATTCCGGTCAGACCCGTTACAAATCCGGTCAGCAGCAGGCGCATCGCCTGGCGTCGGGACGGCCTTTGCCGCGGAGACGAGCGCCGGGCCCTCAGACCGGCGGCCACTATCGTCATCCCGATAAATCCGAGCAGCGTCTGCGAGCCCACGACACCGCCCAGGCCGTAGCCTTGGCTGTAGGCCAGCTTGGTGAACGTCGACAGCAATCCGTAGCTGGCCGCTCCCGCCAACACAATCCACACGTATCTCATGAAACTCTCTCCTTCCGCGTCCGCGGATTCGGCCGACGGCGTATTCTAGCTTCCCCTGCGCTCTGCCCTCCCTAATCCTAACCGATCCCCTGCGGAAAATCGACAAGAACTTCACGCGGCCCGGCGGGCGGCAACGCGCAGCCGCGTATGATATAATGCGGACAAACGGAGGTCGAATCAATTGGCACAGGATATCATTATCGTCGGAGGAGGCCCGTCCGGGCTGATGGCCGCGATCGCCGCCAGCGCAGGCGGGGCGCGGACGCTGCTGCTGGACAAGGGCAACCGCCTCGGACGCAAGCTCGGCATCTCGGGCGGAGGGCGATGCAACGTCACTAACGCCAAGCCGATCGACGAGATCATCAAAAACATCCCCGGCAACGGGCGTTTTTTGCACAGCGCGCTTGCCCGGTTCGGCAACCGGGAGATCATTGACTTTTTCGAAGGGCTCGGCATCCGGTTGAAGGAAGAAGACCGGGGGCGGATGTTCCCCGTATCCGACAAAGCGAAAACGGTCGTGGAAGCGCTCGTCAACCAGGTGCGCAAGCAGCGTGTCGAAATCCGGGTGGACTGCGCGGTGGACCGGGTGCTGTACGGAGATAGCGGCGTTCGGGGCGTTCAGCTGAAGAACGGGGAAACGCTGACGGCTTCCTGCGTGATCGTGGCGACGGGAGGCAAATCGGTGCCGCATACCGGTTCGACGGGAGACGGCTACGCCTGGGCGGAAGCCGCCGGCCATACGATCACGGAGCTGTATCCGACGGAGGTCCCCCTCGTGTCCCGCGAACCGTTTATTCGCAGCCGCGAGCTGCAGGGACTGTCCCTGCGCGACATTGCGCTCAGCGTGTGGAACGCCAAAGGCAAACGGGTCGTCGAGCACGAAGGGGATATGATCTTTACGCATTTCGGTTTGTCCGGGCCGGCGGTATTGCGCTGCAGCCAGTTCGTCGTCAAGCAGCTTATGGCCGGGGAGAAAGAAGTGACGCTGACGATCGACCTGCGCCCCGGCAAGTCCGAAGACGCGGTTTACGCGGAGACGTGGGACATGATTCAAGACGAGCCGCGCAAGGCGATTAAAAACGTGCTGAAAGGTTATGCGAGCGAAAAATGGATTCCGCTGCTGCTGAACCGGGCCGGGCTGAAAGAAGATCTGACGTTCGACAACGTGCCGAAGCAAGGCTGGAGGGAGTTGGCCCGCCTGTTCAAAGCGTTTCCCGTGAAGGTTCATGGATCGCTTTCCATCGAGGAGGCGTTCGTGACGGGGGGCGGCGTTCATCTGAAAGAGATCGATCCCCGGACGATGGAATCGAAGCTGATGCCGGGGTTGTACTTCTGCGGGGAAATCCTCGATATTCACGGTTATACCGGAGGCTATAACATCACGGCGGCTTTCTCGACGGGACACTGTGCCGGGAGAAGCGCGGCCGAGCGGGTGCGCGAGCTTCGTTGAGGCGCTCCGGAGGGACATGAGGCCGAGAGCGGCGATTGTTCCCTCCGGCGCTTCTCTTCCCGCTAACTGTCGTCATACGAACAGACGGGGACTGCTGCGTTCCGACGGCTGCTTGCCGGCCGAGGAGCGCCGATGCGGCTTGCCGGCCGGAGTCTGCCGGCTGGTTGTCCGGACGTTGCGGGACGACCCCGCGGCCGGCCGGTTCGGCGCTCCGCCGCCGCCCCGGCCGGAAGCCGCCCGCAAGGCGGCGGGACGACCGGCGTTCCCCCTGGGGCGCGCCTGCGCTTGCGTCCGGCGGGATAGCGTCGCGGCCGGCCGGGCAGGCGGCGAGGGCGGCTGCGGCTGGGCCGCGGCCGCCGCCGACGGAGGAGCCCCGAACAAATTGTTCATCATCGGCCCCAACTGGTTGATATGGTTCATCATCGTATTAAACTGCCCGATGGCACTCATCGTTTTGTTGAAGCCGTTCATGGCGGTTTGAATCCCCTGAAACAGCCCCCCTCCGCCGGCCGCGGCGCCCGCGGCTGCGGCGGTTCCCTGCGCCGCCGCGCCTTGCTGCGCGGGGGCGGCCGGCGGAAAGGCCGGCGCCGGCATAAGGCCGGGAGGCGCTCCCATGCCCCCCATTCCATAGCCGCCGCCTCCCGGCATGCCCCCATAACCTCCCCAGTATCCGGCCGGGGGCATGCCGCCGAAGAATACGGGATACGGAAAACGACGGCCCCCCTGTCCCAGCGAGGTCATCGGTGCCTCCCTCCTTCGTCATTCCAGACATCGTTTCCGGCCGCGTACGGGCCGATTCCTTGATACAGTTTATGCGGGACGGCCCGCCTCTGTATAGGTGAACCGCCCCGTCCTCCTCGTACTGATAATCGCCCGATCGGAGAGCCATCCTATACAAGGATTGTCCCCTCACGCGTTTTTTCCTCGGCATGCGTATGGCGGGTCCTATCCATTCCGCAGGGAGGAACCGTCTTCCATGATCTCGTTCATCCGTATGAGACACGCCCTTCGAACGGCTGCGCTTGCCGGATCGAAAGCGGCCTGGCGCCTGGCGCCGGCGATTGTTCTTGCCTTATGGCTTGCCCTCCCGCCCGCATCCGGGTCGGCCGCGTTCGCGGCGGAACAGCCGGAGACCGCTCCCGAACCGGACGCCGACATCCGGCTGGAGATCGATCCCGAGCGGCATCGGCTACGGGTGAACTCCGGGGGCCGCGTGATCCGCACGTTCCCGATTGCGCTGGGCAAGCCGGATACGCCTACCCCGATCGGGGATTTTGTGATTGTGAACCGGCACAAGCATTGGGGCAAAGGCTTCGGCACACGGTGGCTGGGGCTGAATGTGCCTTGGGGCATCTACGGCATTCATGGCACGAACAAACCGCATTCCATCGGCCACGATGCCAGCCACGGGTGTATCCGCATGTACAACCGGGATGTCGGTTTTGCGGAATGGGCACAGTCGGGCTTGTCGAATAAACGGCCGGGAACGCCGTCAGACGGCTTCCTTCGCCTTGCCGCCGGCGAACTGGCTCTTGTACAGCTCGGCGTAAAATCCGCCCCGCGCCAGCAGCTCTTCGTGAGTCCCCTGCTCGACGACGGCGCCCTTGTTCATGACCAAGATGAGGTCGGCGTCCCGGATTGTCGACAGTCTGTGCGCGATGACGAAGCTCGTGCGCCCTTTCATCAATTCCTTCATCGCCTTCTGGATCTGGATCTCGGTCCGCGTGTCGACGCTGCTGGTCGCTTCGTCCAGCAGCAGAATCGCCGGATCGGCCAGGATCGCGCGGGCGATCGTCAGCAGTTGCTTCTGCCCTTGGGACAGATTTGTCGCTTCTTCGTTCAGCACCGTATCATACCCGTCGGGCAGCGTCCGGATGAAATGGTCGGCGTTGGCCGCCTGGGCCGCCCGCACGATCTCCTTCTCCGAAGCGCCGGCGCGCCCGTACGCGATATTGTCCCGGATGGTTCCCCCGAACAGCCACGTATCCTGGAGCACCATGCCGAACAGCCCCCGCAGATCACTCCGCTTCATCCGCGTCACGTCCGTGCCGTCGATCGTGATCCGCCCGCCCTGCAGCTCGTAGAACCGCATCAGCAGGTTGACGAGCGTCGTCTTCCCGGCCCCGGTCGGGCCGACGATCGCCACCGTCTGTCCCGCCCGGACGTCCACGTTCAGCTCGTCCATCAGCGGCGCATCTTCCGAATAGCCGAACCGGATGTGCTCGAACCGGACGTTTCCGGCCGTCCCGGCGGAAGCCGGCGCGGCCGCCGCATCGGCGGGATCGGGGATTTCCTCCGGCTCGTCGAGCAATTCGAAGACGCGCTCCGCGGCCGCCACCGTCGATTGGATGATGTTCGCGATTTGCGCGGTTTGCGTAATCGGCATCGTAAATTGCTTGGAATACGAGATAAACGCCTGCACATCGCCGATCCGGATGGAGCCGCGCATAACGAGAATGCCGCCGGCCACGCAGACGGCCACGTAGCCGAGATTGCCGATAAAATTCATCATCGGCATGATGATCCCCGAGATAAACTGGGCTCTCCAGGAGGCGTCGTACAGCTTCGCGTTCACTTCGTCGAACCGCCGGACGGATTGCTTTTCGCGTCCGAACGCCTTCACGACGGCGTGCCCCGCATACATCTCCTCGACGTGCCCGTTCAGCTCGCCGAGCGCCTTCTGCTGATCGCGGAAATGCTGCTGGGAACGCATCGTCACGGAGCGGATCGCGATCAGGCTGAGCGGAACCGTCAAGACGACGATCAGCGTCATCAGCGGACTGATCGACAGCATCATGATGACGACCCCGATCAGCGTGACAAACGCGGTGATGAACTGGGTCAAGCTTTGCTGAAGCGTCGAACTGACCGTATCGACGTCGTTCACGACGCGGCTCAGAATTTCTCCGTTCGGACGCGAGTCGAAGTATTTCAGCGGCAGGCGGGACAGCTTGCGGTTCACATCCTCGCGCAGCTTGTAGACGATGCGCTGGGCGACGCCGGCCATCACGTGCTGCTGCACGTACGCGAACAACGCGCTGAAGGCGTACAGCGCGACCAGGACGAGGATAATGTCCGCGATTCCGGCGAAATCGATCGCCGCGCCCGGCTCTCTCCGCGCTTTTCCCATCATGCCTTCGAACAGCTTGGTCGTTGCTTCGCCCATCAGCTTCGGGCTGACGATCGCAAACACCGTGCTCAGCACGGCCGTCAAACACACAACCCCCAATGCGATCCGATGGGGCTTCATGTATCCGATCAGACGGCGCAAGGCCGCTTTGAAGTTTTTGGCTTTCTGGCCGGGCATGCCCATCATGCCCGGGCCGCGTCCCGGAGGTCCGAAGACGCCGGCCGCTCCTCCCGGCCCCTGGCCGGCGCGTCCGGACTGCCGGTGTTGGCGGACTTCGCTCATGCGATCTCCTCCTCGGTCAACTGCGACGCCACGATCTCTCTATAGACGCCGCAGGTCTGCATCAGCTCTTGATGCGTGCCGTTGCCGACCACTCGCCCTTCGTCCAGCACGATAATCCGGTCGGCGTCCATCACCGTGCTGACCCGCTGGGCGACGATCAGCACGGTAGCCCCGGCCGTCTCGGCCCGCAGCGCCTGGCGGAGCCGCGCGTCCGTCCTGTAATCCAGCGCCGAGAAGCTGTCGTCGAACAGGTAGATGCCGGGTCTGCGGACAAGCGCCCGGGCGATCGAGAGCCTCTGTTTCTGCCCGCCGGACAGATTCGCTCCGCCCTGGGAGACGGCGGAATCGTACCCCTCCGGCAGCTCGGCGATAAATTCGGCCGCCTGGGCGATCTGCGCCGCCCGCCGGATCTCCTCGTCGGTCGCATCCTCCTTGCCGCAGCGGATATTGTCCGCGATCGTGCCGGTAAACAGCACCGCCTTCTGAGGAACAAGCCCGATCCGCGAACGCAGGCTCTCCTGCGACAGCTCGCGCACGTCCGTTCCGCCGACCAGCACCTGGCCGGTCTCGGCTTCGTAAAACCGGGGAATCAGATGGATCAGCGTCGATTTGCCCGAGCCCGTTCCGCCGATAATCGCCGTCACCTCGCCCGCGTTCGCGCGGAACGTCACGTTCTCCAGGGCGGGCGCCTCCGCTCCGGGATAGCGGAACGTCACGTTGCGGAATTCGATGTCGGGAACCGCGGTCGACCGCTTCTTCCCGTCGTCCGGAATCGCCGGACGTATGGCGAGCACTTCGTTGATCCGGGCGGCGGAAGCCGACGCCCTGGGCAGCATCACCAGCATCATCGACGCGAACACAAGCGAGAACATGATCTGCCACGCGTATTGGATGAACGCGATCAGGTCGCCCACCTGCATATGTCCGCCGTCGATGCGAATTCCCCCGAACCATAAGATCGCGAGACCCGCCAGATTTAACGTCAGCAGCATGACGGGCATCATCGCGGCCATCAACCGGTTGACCCGGATCGCCGTATCCGTCAGATCCCGGTTCGCCTGTACGAACCGTTCCGCCTCATGCTCGTCGCGGTTAAACGAACGGATGACACGGATGCCGGTCAACCGCTCGCGCAGCACGAGATTCAACCGGTCCAGCTTCGTCTGCATCGACTTGAACAACGGGCCGCCTTTGCGGAAGACCAGCAAAATAAGAAGCGCCAGCACCGGTACGATCGCGATCAGCACGAGCGACAGCGTCGCATCCTTGGACATGGCGAGAACGATTCCGCCGATACACATAAGCGGCGCCATCACCAGCACGCGCATCATAATCGTCAGCACTTGGTAGATTTGCTGGATGTCGTTGGTCGTGCGGGTAATCAGGGAGGCCGTGCCGACGCGGTCGAATTCGCCGAGCGAGAACGTCTCGACATGCGCAAACACGCGGCTCCGCAGATCGCGCGCGAATCCGCCGGCCGCCTTGGCGGACCAGTAGCTGGCGCCGACGGAACAAGCGACGCCGATCGCGGCGATAAGCAGCATGAAGCCTCCGACTTTCCAGATGTAAGCCGTATTCCCGGCCGCTACGCCCAAGTCGACGATATCGGCCATCAGCGTCGGCAGATACAGATCGGACAACGACTGGAGAAACACAAGCGCCAGCGTCGCGGCGACCGCCCGCCGGTACGGCTTAAGATTGCGAAGCAGCTTTAACATGCAAGGGCAGCTCCTTTGTGTTACGATATGGAATCCGACTGTTGTCATTCGGCGGGAAACCGCTCCATCCCCGCTTCCCGTTCGCTGTAGTAGAGGTGTACGTCGTCAAGCAGGGCGATCAGTTGCCGGCTTCGATCGAGGCCCAAGTAGGCGATCAAGCCGCTCACCCCTTCCAGCATCGATTGCTCCACCTTCCGCATCTCTTCCTGTCCGGATTCCGTCAGCGCGATTCGCACGATACGCCGGTCGGCCGGGTCCGCCTTCCTCTCGACCAGCCCTCTCGCTTCGAGCACGTTGACCATCTGCGTGACCGACGGCGTCGATACGCGAAGATGCCGGCCGATCTCGGACGTTTTCATGCCGGGCGAACCTTTGCGCATATGCCGGCGCAGCGTGTGCAGCAGAATGGTCTCGCCCGGCGTGCAGCCTTCCGCCCTCAGGCCGTTCCAGCGGATCGTCCGGAGCTGGCGGAACGCCCGGAGCAGGTCGAAGGCAATCTGGTTGGAATCTGCGGACATCGGGATTCCTGCCTCCTTTTCTTTTTTGTGTGTGTCCTAACTATTTACTTAAGTAACTTAAGTTTAATCCGGCCGTTCGCCGCTGTCAAAGCCTAATTTCGTCGGAAAACCTCGCATACGTTGACCGGCAAGAGGCGGCGCGGCCGATTGACCGACGAGCGCAAGCCCCGGCTGCCGGTTCGGCCGGAAACCTCCGGGTAATGCGGTTCGCAGGCCAAATCAAACGGCCTCGGTCCCGTGATATTCGGAACCAAGGCCGTTCATCGGTTTTATTTTTTTGTATGTGCGTTCAGATGATTCTTCGCCATCGGGCGAAGCGGGGACCGCCATCACCGGTTACTCGACGTTCAGCAGGTATTGGTTGATCGTCGCCTTGATCAGCTCTTGGCGGCCCGATTTGTTGACGATCGGTTTGTTTTGCAGCGCGTATTGCTCCAACGTATGGAAGTTCGCTTTGCCGCTGACAATGTCCAGGCCGATGCCTTCGCGGAACGAAGCGTAGCGATCCTCGATCACTTGCTCCAGCACGCGGTCCTCGATCAGCTTGGCGGCGACTTTCAATCCGCGGGCGAAGCTGTCGATGCCGGCGATATGCGCGATCACCAGATCGTCCGGCTCGAACGAAGCGCGGCGAACTTTCGCGTCGAAGTTGACGCCGCCGCTGCCGAGGCCGTTGTTCTGCAAAATTTCGTACATCGCCAACGTCGTCGAGTACAGGTCGGTCGGGAACTCATCCGTATCCCAGCCGAGCAGCAGATCGCCCTGGTTCGCGTCGATCGAGCCCAGCATGCCCGCCAGCCGCGCGACACGCAGCTCGTGCTCGAACGTATGGCCGGCCAGCGTCGCGTGGTTCGCTTCGATATTCAGCTTGAAGTATTCCTTCAGGCCGTAGTTTTGCAGGAACGCGATGGTCGTCGCGGCGTCGAAGTCGTACTGGTGCTTGGACGGCTCCTTCGGCTTCGGTTCGATCAGGAATTGGCCGGTGAAGCCGATCTCCTTGGCGTATGCCACCGCCATATGGAGGAACCGGGCCAGATTGTCCTGCTCCAGCTTCAAGTCGGTGTTCAGCAGCGTCTCGTAGCCTTCGCGTCCGCCCCAGAACACGTAGTTCTCGGCTCCGAGCTGCTTCGCGTGTTCGAGCGCTTTCTTCACCTGCGCCGCCGCATAGGCGAATACGTCCGCATTGGAGGTCGTCGCCGCGCCGTGGACGAAGCGGGGATGGGTGAACATATTGGCCGTATTCCAAAGCAGCTTCGTGCGGCTCGTCTTCATGTACTCCTGGATCAGCGCGACGATCTCGTCAAGGTTGCGGTTTGTCTCTTGCAGCGTGTTTCCTTCCGGCGCGATGTCGCGGTCATGGAAGCAGAAGTACGGCACGCCGAGCTTGCCGAACAGTTCGAAGGCGGCTTCCACGCGGGCTTTGGCCAGATCCATGCCCGAGAAGCGGTCCCACGGGCGGATCGCCGTACCCGCGCCGAACGGATCGGCGCCGTTGCCCGTAAACGTGTGCCAATAGGAAACAGCGATGCGCAGATGCTCCTCCATCGTTTTGCCGAGAACTTTCTCCTGGGCGTTATAAAACTTGTAGGCGAACGGATTCGTCGAACGGCGTCCCTCATACTGGATTTCCGGAATATGGCCGAAAGCGCTCACAGTTCATTCCTCCATATCAGTTTGAATGAATTCGGATGGCCCTATTGTATCACGCCTCGATAACTTTGTACATCGGTTAAACAAAGTTTTGTTAGGTTTTCCGGAGGGTGCGTGATAAAATAGGAAGCTAAGAAGAAACGGCTTGGCCTTTGCAGAGAGAGGTAGTACCGTGAGCGTAACCGGAGATCAACATCTCGTCAAAAAAATAAACAAAACGATCGTGCTGAACCTGATCCGATCGCATTCTCCCATCTCCCGCGCGGATATATCGGCCCGCACGGGCTTGAACAAAGGGACCGTGTCCAGCCTCGTCCAGGAGCTGATCGACAGCCGGCTCGTGCGCGAGCTCGGGCCGGGCGCATCCAGCGGCGGACGCAAGCCGGTGCTGCTGGCGTTCGACCCCGGCGTCGGCGCTTCGATCGGCATCGACCTCGGCGTCAATTACGTGCTGGCGCTGCTGACCGGCCTGGACGGCGCGGTGATCGCCGAACGCCGGGAGACGCTGTCGAAGCGGGACTACGCGACCGTGCGGGAGACGCTGCTGCGCTTCGTTGCCGAACTCCGGGCGCTTGCCGCCGACCGTCCCTACGGGGTCGTCGGCGTCGGCATCGGCGTGCCGGGCATGGTCGACGAGCGGGGAGCCGTGCTGTTCGCGCCCAATCTCGGATGGCGCGGCATCCCGATGGCCGAGGAGCTTGCGGCCCGGCTCGACCTGCCGATCGCGATCGACAACGAAGCCAACTTCGGAGCGGTCGGCGAGCGGCAGTTCGGCGCGGGCCGGGACGCCGGGGACATGATCTACGTCAGCGCCGGCATCGGCATCGGGGCCGGATTGATCCTGAACGGCTCGCTGTACAAGGGAGCCGGCGGCTTGTCCGGCGAGGTCGGCCATATGACCGTGTCGCTGGACGGGCTCCCGTGCAGTTGCGGCAGCCGCGGCTGCTGGGAGCTGTACGCCTCCGAGCAGGCGCTGCTGCGGCTGGCGGAGGAGCGTCTGGGGCGGAAGCCCGGCAGGACCGCCGGACGGGAAGCAGGAGACGGTGACGAGGGGTACGGACTGGAGGAGCTCGTCGCGGCGGCCGCGGCGAATCCGCAAGGCGCCGCCGCCTCGCTCTTCCGCGAGATCGGCGCCCAGTTGGGAGTAGGCATCGCCAACCTGATCCACGCGTTTAACCCCGAGCGGGTCGTCATCGGCAACCGGCTGACGCTGGCGGCCGAATGGCTGGAGGAGCCGCTGGCGCGGGAGGTCGAGACGCGTACGTTCGGGTTCCACCGGAAGCGGTCCCGGCTGGAGTTCTCCCGCCTGGGCATCCGGGCCACCGCGTTGGGCGCGGCTTTTGCGGCGATGGAACCGTTTTTCGCGGAGACGCGGGTGACGACCGTCGGATAAGCGCCGCCGCGCGAGAAGCGTACGGGCTTTAGGCAGACGCGCGATCGGACGCTGGGGGACGCTGTTGCGAGTTGAGCCGGACACCCGGAGCTTGTAAGCGCAATGCCCCGCCTCCCCGCTTCGTAAGCGCACTTTTTCTCGTTGCAGCGGCTACAATGGCGGTTATCCCGCCCATTCGACAACTCCAGCGATAATTTTTTCTCGTTGCGCCAAAAACAACCGGCTTTCCCTCGTTTGATTCATCGCGCCAAAACCGCGCTCGGCCGATGGCGAACGAATACGCAGCCGTAACACGATATCGCGGCGGAAGCGACGAAAGAATAAGGAGGATGAGTCGTATGACTCCGGAGCGGCGATCCGCGAGGACGGACCTGCCGACGCTGTCCGTAGTCCCGATGACGGAGCAGCACGCCGAAGAGATTTGCCGCTGGCGCTACGAGCCCCCGTACGACGTGTTCAATTGGCCGGACTGGACCCGTATGGTTCGGGAAGGCGCGGAATTCGGCGATCCCGGTATCCGGGAACGGCAGTATGCGGCGGTTGTGGCGGGAAGCGGCGCGGACGGCTCCAACCCGGACGGCCCGGTGCTCGTCGGGTACGCGCAATTTTTCCCTATAACCGGCGTTACCCGCCTCGGGCTTGGTCTTCGCCCGGACTTGTGCGGGAGAGGGCTCGGAACTGCATTGGTCCGAACGATCGTCGAAGAAGCACGGCGGCGCGCTCCGCAGAACGCAATCGATCTGGAGGTGCTGACCTGGAACGTCCGGGCGATCCGCGCCTACGAGAAAGCGGGATTCGTCGTTGCGGACACGTACGTTCGTCCGACGCCTTGCGGACCGTCGGAATTTCACTGTATGGAGTATAACGGATAGGGTCAAGATTCGGTTGCAGCGTGCGGCGGTCCTCTCCCGGATATTCGGGAGGCGGCCGCCGTTCCGCATATGGAGGTCGTCAGAGGATTTTTTTCCATATAAAAAAAATACCTTCTTGCCATTCTCGCTTTCGTAAAATATAATTTCATAATTCATAGACTAATCAGACACCGGAGAGTGACCGACATGCGCAAGTGGCTGGCCGATCTCAAGCCGTTTCATCCGATCGTACATACGCTGATACTAGGTACGATGATGGCCAGAATCGGAAGCTCGATGAGCATGCCGTTTCTGGCGCTCCTGCTTGTCCGCGACGCGCAGATGGAGCCGGCCGCCATCGGCCTGACGATCGGCGCCAGCTCGCTGGCGGGAACGTTCGGCGGGTTTGTCGGCGGTGCATTGTCCGACCGGATCGGGCGCAGGCGGGTCATGCTGGCGGCGCAATATTCCTGGGGATTCGTGCTGATCGGGTTCGCCTTCGCCCAACACCCTGCGGCCTTCGTGGCGCTGAACATGCTGAACGGCCTGTGCCGCTCCTTCTTCGAGCCGGTCTCGCAGGCGCTCATCGGCGACCTTACCCCGCCGGACCGGCGGTTGCGGGCTTACTCGCTCCGCTACGTCGCGATTAATATCGGCGTCGCGGTCGGACCGCTGCTCGGGGCCTGGTTCGGCCTGGTGGCCGGACGTCTGCCGTTCGTCATCACCGGCACCGTCTACCTCGTGTACGCCGTCGTATTGGACTTGCTCCTGCGCCGCTTCGGTCTGAAGCAGATTCAAGGCAAGCAGCGCGAAGCCGCAACGATCGGAGACACGATCCGGACGGTCGGCTCCGACGCGGCTCTGCGCCTGTACCTGGCCGGCGGCCTGCTTGTGGCGGTCGGCTATTCGCAGATGACCGCGACGCTGTCCCAGCATCTGGACCGCTCGTTCGCCTCCGGCGCTTCCTTGTTCGCGCTGCTGATGAGCGTCAACGCCGTCACCGTCGTTCTCTCGCAGATGCCCCTGTCGCGCTGGGCCGAACGGCGTTCGCCGATAGCCGCCCTGCAGGTGGGCGTCGTCCTGTACGCGTTCGGCAGCGCAGGCTTCGCCCTAGCCGACAGTTGGCCGTCGATGATCGCCGCGATGGTCGTCTTCACTTGGGGCGAAGTGCTGACCTTCCCCGCCGGCGCCTGGTTTATCGACCGGCTCGCGCCGGAACATATGCGCGGCTCGTACTTCGGCGCGCAGACGCTCACGAGCCTGGGCCATTTTATCGGCCCGTGGGTCGGCGGTCTGATGCTGGCGGAATACGGCGGCCGCATCCTGTTCCTCGCGATGGCGGGGATCATGCTGGCGTCGATTGTGTTCTACCGGGGCGGCGAGGCGCTGTACCGCAAGCGGACGGCCGGCGGTTAGACGTCGATCCGACGCAGCCCGGAGAGCGGCTCGCCGACCTCCGCCGCCCGGGCCCCCTCGGCGTCTTCGTAAGGCTCGACGCGCAGCACGAACGGGAACCGGTTCAGCGCCAGGCATAACCCGAAGTCGCTGCGCGGATTCGACGCGTCCGGCTCGCCGTCGAGATCCAGGAAACGGTTCGTGCCGCTCTCGCCCTTCAGCCGCTCGACAATCGATTCGAAGCCTCCCGGAAATTCGCGTCCCTGCAGCGCGGCGGCGATCCATTCGGCGCACAACGTGTCTTCTTCGGCTTCTTCTTTGCCGCCCCAGCCCATCGCGATCAGCGAGACGTGTTCGGGCCTTCTGCGGCGGATGAATTCGACAATCGCCCCCGCATTCACGAAGCTGCCCGTCACAATCTCGTCGGCGCCCGAGGCGTTTACGATGCCCTGCGTGCCGGCGCTTGTGGTCATCACGACCGTGCGTCCGTCGAACCTCGCGTCGCGGGCGTGCGTCGGCGAGTTGCCGTAGTCGAAGCCGGGCTGCTTCAGCCCTCCCCGCTCGCCCATCAGAACCGCGTCCGGCCAATGCCGCTTCAGCCGATAGGCCGTCTCCAGCCCGCCCACGGGGACGATCGTGCGCGCGCCGTTCGCCATCACATAACAGGCGGTCGAGAACGCCCGGAACACATCAATCACGACCGCAAGTCCTCTCGCTTGGCGGGCTCCCTCAATCAACTGCAAAATTTCGATCTGCACGCTGCCATTACTCCTTCCGTATCCTGTTCACACGGTGCTTGATAAGCCTTCCAACCGACGACGCATGTAATCTATATACGGCAAACCGGCTTCGTCCATTCCCCCGGCCCTGCCTATGCCCGTTGGCTTTGGGTTGCCGCCCGGATGCCCGAAGAACCGGCCTCGGCCGAAACCGAAAGCGCGCCCTCCATCGGAGGACGCGCCCAATGCCCAACCGTGTTCAGTCGCCATCGAGAATACGGCCGAGACCGCCGAGCACGCTGCCTTCTTCCTTGCGGCCCGCGTTGCCCGAAGCGGATACGATCCGGTCCGCCATGCGGCTGAACGGCAGCGATTGGAGCCATACCTTGCCCGGTCCGCGCAGCGTCGCGAAGAATAAGCCTTCGCCGCCGAACAGCGCCGTCTTGATGCCTTTGACGAACTCGATATCGTAATCGACGTCCTGCGTCATCGCCACGAGACAGCCCGTGTCCACGCGGATCATCTCGCCCGGCCGCAGCACGCGCTCGCAGACCGTGCCGCCCGTATGCGCGAACGCCAACCCGTCGCCCTCAAGCTTCTGCATGATAAAACCTTCGCCGCCGAAGAAGCCGGCGCCGAGCTTGCGCTGGAAGGCAATCCCGACGGACACGCCCTTGGCCGCGCAGAGGAACGAATCCTTCTGGCAAATGATTTTGCCCTGATACTGCTCAAGGTCGAGCGGAATAATTTTCCCGGGATACGGCGATGCGAACGATACGCTCTGCCGCTGTGCGGCGCGGTTGGTGAACACCGTCATAAACAGGCTTTCGCCCGTCAGCAGCCGTTTGCCCGCCCCGAACAGCTTGCCCATTAAGCCTTTGCTTTCATCGCTGCCGTCGCCGAAGATCGTCTCCATGTCGATCCCCGCATCCATCATCATCATGCTGCCGGCTTCGGCGATAACGCTCTCGCCCGGGTCCAGCTCGATCTCCACATACTGCATTTCGCTTCCGTAGATGGCGTAGTCAATCTCATGCGCGCGCATTCGGACATCTCACTCCTCGTCTGTCGCCTGATCGCAAGGCATACCTGTCTTCCAGTATATCACATCGGCGAGCGGCGCACGAATACGGCGAGGTTCGCTTCAGCTTCGCTGGCCCCCCTCCACCCGATTGGCCGAACGATCGCCTTGCCACACGAACGTCGCCGCCGCACCCGCCGGGAGCGAATACGCAAACGATCGGCCGTGCCATCGCACGTTCAACGGCCGGCTCTCCGATGCGGAGTTAAACGCGATCAGAACATTGGAGCCGTCCGGATTGCGGAAGGCGACGTTTTCGATGCCGCCGTCCCCGTAGGAGCTCGATTCAATCCGATAGGCCCCGGGCTTCACGAATTTGCTCGCATGCCCGAAGGCATAGTACTCCGAGTTGAAGAAGACGTTCCCCGACGCCCCGTCAATCGTCACCAACCCCCGGCAATCGGAGCAGCCTCCATTAGCCGGCCCGTGCGATTCGTCCAGCGCCAGATTCCATTTCAGAACGGTCTTAGCCCAGTAACGCGGCGCTCCGATGATCAAATTCCGCATATCCCACTTCAGGTTGTCGGCGAAATTCGGCGCCCATTGCCCGCCCGAGCTCTCCGTGAAATAAATGTCTTTGTCCGGGAAGGCGTCATGCACCTTTTGCTGGTTGGCTACTTCGCCCGCATATCCGTGAAAGGCCGACCCGGCAATATACTTATTGGCTTCGGGGTCGCTCAGCACCTCGATCGGATAATACGGTTCGTCCCAGTTGTGATCCCAGACGACGATCTTCGTATTGAGCTTGGCCTTGTCGAAAGCCGGACCCAAATGCGATTTCACAAATGCAGCCTGCTCTCTGGCTTCCATCCGCATGCCCGGATACCCGTCCGGCTCGTAATGAGGCTCGTTCTGCAGCGTGACGGCGTCGATCGGGATTCCTTCCGATGCGTACGCTTGGACAAATTTGACGAAATACTCGGCATAGACCGGATAGGCTTCCTCCTTCAGACTCCCTTTGATGAGAGAACCCGAAGTTTTCATCCAAGCCGGCGCGCTCCAAGGAGAGGCCATGATGCCCAGATCCGGATTGATGGCTCTCGCCTGCCGCAAGGCGGGGATGATGTACGCCTTGTCATGCTCGATGGAAAAGCTCCGAAGCTCCGGGTCCGTCTGCCCTTCCGGCATATCGTCGTACGTATAATGGCTCAGCGAAAAGTCGGTGGCGCCCATCGGCAGGCGCAAATAACTGATCCCGATACCGTTATCGTAACTGAACAACCGGTTCATCAGTTCGTTTCTTTTCCCCTCGCTCAGCTTGTTCGCGATCAGCCAGGCGGACGATTCCGTCATGGCGGCGCCGAAGCCGTCCATCCGTTGATACTCGGTTCCGTCGTCCACGTCGATGGTCATGTCGGAGGCTTGACCGTCCCTGTTCCAACCGATGTCGGCCTCGCGATGCAGCAGCTTGCTTTGATCCGCCGTCGTCATCCAGACGCTTACAGGCCCATGCGCCGCTTTCTCGGAGAACGCGATCAATCCGATCCATACGGCAGCCGCCACGAGCAGAACCATAAAGCCTGCCGAAGCCGCCGCCTTGCGCATTTTACCCGACCGCTTCATCTCATCCATCCGCATCCCATCGGAACGTGACGGCCGCTTCCCCTTCGATCTCATAGAAGAAGCTCCGGTTGCCGCTCTTCGCGGTCAGTGTCTTGCGATCCTTCGTCCGGTTCGAGACGATCAGCACGTTGGAGCCGTCGCCGTTGCGGAACGCCGCCGTCTCCAAGTCATCCTCGTACGTATCGGAATCGATCCGGTAAGCGCCCGGCATCACGAATTTACTGATATGGCCGAGCGTAAAGTAATCCAGATTATAGGTCAGTTCCCCCGTCCGCTTATCGATCTTGACCACGCCCCGGCATGTGCTGCGCGACAGGACGGTAGGTCCGTTCTCCTCATCCAGGGCCATATTCCACCAAACCACCGACTTCGACCAGTTTCTCGTCGTACGGATAACATGCTTCATCTGATCCAGGAACGCGTCACGAAACGGCGGAACCCATTCGCCTCCCGACGCTTCGGTAAACCAGACGTCTTTATCGGGAAACCGCTCCTTGATGTCCGACATCGCCTCATGGCGTCCGCCGTATACGTGCCAAGCGGTTCCCGCGACATACCGGCTCGCTTCCGAATCTTCATAGATCGCCCGGGGATGCTCGGGAACGTCCCAGTTATGGTCGTAGCACATGATCTTGACGGGCCGCTTCCGCCCTGCGAGGCGAGGGCCCAAGTGCTCTCGGATAAATCTCGCCTCTTCTTCGGGCGTAACGATCATCCCGGGGTACTCCTTCGGCTCGTAGCCCGGCTCGTTCTGCATCGTAACGGCATATATCGGAATCCCTTCCGCTTCGTACGCGTCGAGAAATTGGACGAAATAATCCGCATACACGCCGTAGCATTCCGGCTTCAGCGTGCCGCCGATCATCGAACCGGACGTCTTCATCCAACCCGGAGGGCTCCATGGCGAAGCCATCACCTTCAAGTCGGGATTGAGCACCTTCGCCCGATGCAGGAGCGGGATAATGTATTGCCGGTCGTGATCGATCGAAAACCGGGCAAGCTCATAGTCGGTCTCTCCCGGTTCCACATCGTCGTAGCTGTAGATCCGCCAGGCGAAATCGCTCGCTCCCATCGGCTGCCGCAGAAATGACACCCCGATCCCTTCTTCCCGGTCGAACAGCTTCCGCATCAGCTCTTCCCGGAGCTCCGGCGACAACGCATGATGGACGAGCCAGGCCGACGCATCGGTAAAAGAAGCCCCGAACCCGTCCATCTGCTGGTACGCCACCGATTCGTCCACCGTAACGGTATAATCCGTTGTTTCCGGCCCCTCGCCTTCCAGCATGTCGAGCGGCTCGGCCTGCGCCAGCTTCTTCGACTCGTCGATCGTCGATTCCCATACCCGCACTTTACTCATAAAATCAGCCCTCCGCCCTATTTCTGCCGGAAAAGGGCCGACAGTCAGCCTCCGGCGGTTATGCCGGCCGTATCCCGCTGTCGGCCCTTAAACTTCTTCACCATGCTTGATTATTTAATGCCTTTCTCGTCATAATAGGCCGTCGCCTGCTGCTTGACATAATCGAGAACTTTATCGATGCCCGCCGCCTTCAATTTGTCCCGGTACGTCTTGATCGCTTCGTCCACGTTCGGCACCAAACCCATCATTAAAGGCTTGCCGTATTGATCTTTCACCTGGTTAACGGCCGCGTATTCCGTTTTCACCGGATCGTAGTCCATGGAGATCGGCGAGAAGATGTCCGGTTTGCTGATTTTGGCGAATTCTTCGTTCAGCTTGTCGAGACCGTCCCAGCCGCCTACGCCGGATTTCATCAGCGGCTTGTATCTCCAGCCCCAGTCGGCGATGCCGTAGCCTTGAACCTTCGCCGGGTCCTGACTCTTGGACGGGGTGACGATATTTTTGCCGTCGTTGATGAGATCGTAGTGATAGCCTTCGATGCCGTACGTAATCAAGTTGTAGTACTTCGGATCGGTGCGGATTTTCTCCAGCACCATGAGGGAACGCTCCGGATTGGCGGCGCTCTTCGGGATAGCCATGCCGTTGGCGATCGCCATGGTCGGCATCGCGTAGTTATGGAGACGGGTGAACGGGAAGTAACCGATCTCCACTTTCGGATTCTGCTTCTGCATGTCGGTGATGAAGCCGGACGCGCCCGGAGGATTGCGCCAGTAGATGGCGCCCGTTCCGGCCTTGATCAGGTCGCCCGCTTCCTGCTTGGAGGAAAGGGTGTTTTTCGACCAGTAGCCTTTATCCGCCCACTCCTTCATCTTCTTCACCCACGCCTCGTATTCGGGAGTGAACGGGTAAGCGACGATGTCTCTCGGCGTGTCGTAGGACTTGGATACAATGACGCCGCTCTCGCCGCCGATCGTATGGAAGTCGTGATACGCCATGAACAAGGTGGAAATTTCGTTCCAGGCGCTGCCGTTGATCGGGATGACGCCCGGCTTGTTCTTTTTGATCCCGTCCATATAAGCTTCGATGGAAGCCAGATCCTTGATTTCCGGGAGGTTCAGTTCCTTTCTCCAATCCTCTCGGTACACGATACCGTCCGGTGTATATTCCGGATTCGTGTTCGGCACCGCGTAAATCTTGCCGCCGATCGTGACATCGCTCCAGTCTTGCTCCGGAACCTGCTTCTGCACCTGCGGCGCGTACTTCGGCAGCAGCGGGGTCAAATCCAGGAAGGCGCCTTGCTTGGCGTATTTGAAGAAGCCGGCCCAGGAAGAAGCAAAGATCATATCGATTTTCTCGCCGGCCGTCAGTAGCAAATTATATTTCGTCTGCCAGTCGTTCCAAGTCGTGAAGTTCAGCTTAACTGTCGCGTTCAGGTCTTTCTTCAGCATTTTGTTGAATTCTTCCATCACTTTCGGCGTGTCTTTGTTCGCATCGCCCAACAGATACCACACGAGCTCCACCGGTTTCGACGTATCAGGGCCCGCGGATGCCACGGCATCCTGTTTTCCATCGGATTTCCCCGAGGCGGACGCCTCCGGCTTGGCCTCGTCGTTGCCGCCGCAACCGGACAGAGCGGCTGCGGCGAAAAGCGCAGTCGCCAGCACGGCGCCGAGCTTTCTTTTCATTTCGACTCCTCCTTTTATCGGATCCGTATGTATGTTAGCCGGAAAGCCGGTTCTAACCTTTGACTGCGCCGATGGTCAGCCCTTTGACGAAATACTTCTGCACGAAGGGATACAGCAGAACGATCGGTCCGGTGACGACGACGGCTACCGCCATCTTCAGCGTTTCGGCCGGGGCCTTGAAATTGACGGCGGACAAGTTGGCGGCGATATCCGTACGAAGCACAGCGGCGTTGGCAAGAATCTTGTACAGGAAAAATTGCAGCGGATACTTGCTTTCCGTCGTGATGAAAATATTGGCGGTAAACCAATCGTTCCAGTAGCCGAGAGCCAGAAAAAGCCCGATGGTGGCAAGGCCCGGCGTGGACAAAGGCAGAATAAGCCGGCTGTAGATGGTGAAGTCGTTCGCGCCGTCGATTCGAGCCGACTCGATGATCGAGTCTGGAATCGATTTCATAAAATTCTTCATTAAAATGATGTTCCACGCGCTCAGCAGCCCTGGGACGAGCATCGCCAAATAACTGTCCTTCCAGCTCAAATATTTCACGATGAGGATATACCAAGGAATCAGTCCCCCGCTGAACAAGGTCGTGAAGTACATGAAAAATGAGACGGCGTTCCGGTACTTGAAGTCCTTGCGCGCCAGCACGTAACCGGCCATGGAAGTCAGGAACAAGCCGAGGAACGTTCCCGCTGCGGTAATCCAGATCGTCACCCAATAGGCGCGGAGAATTTGTTCCGGATTGGTGAAGACCGCCTTGTAAGCGTCGATCGACAGCTCTTTGGGCCAAATCTTGAACCCTTCCCCGATAATCTCGTTCTCTGCGGTGAACGAACCGGATACGATGAGCCAGAACGGCAGCAGGCACAGGATGGCCAGGAGCGATAACGTTCCGTAAGCGATGGCGATAAAACTGACGGTTGACAGATCCTTTTTTCGTTTCACGGCGATCCTCCTAGAACAAGGCGTAATCTTCGCGGATTTTTTTCACGATCCAGTTCACGAAGACGACCAGCAGGAAGCCGAAGAACGATTGGTATAGTCCGGCTGCCGTTCCCATCCCTATGTCGAAATTGACCGCCAGCGAGCGATAAACGTAGGTGTCGATAATATCCGTCGCGTCATACAGGATGCCGTTGTTCCCGATGATCTGATAGAACAGGTCGAACTGGCCCTTCAGAATGCCCCCGAGACTGAAAATGATGAGCAGCACGAACGTCGGCGTCAGGAGCGGAATCGTGATGCTGCGGATCTGCTGAAATATGTTCGCTCCGTCAATCTCCGCCGCTTCGTAATACTCGTCGCTGATGCTCATGATGGCGGCGAGGTAAATGACCGTTCCGTACCCGAGCCCTTTCCATACATGGAAAAACACGATAATGTATTTCCAGGGCGCCGTATTCAAATAAAAATCGTACGGCTGCATGCCCAACTGCTTCAGCAGGGTGTTGACGACACCCGTATCGGAGTTGAACAGGTTGAATACGAAGGCGCCGACAAGAACCCAGGAAATGAAGAACGGCAAAAACAGGATCGACTGCGTCGTTTTTATAAAATACTTGTTGCCGATCTGGCTCAGGAAGATCGCACAGGCCAACTGAAGAAAATTCCCGATGAAAATAAAGGCCAGATTGTACAACACCGTATTCTTCGTCAAATTCCAAAGCGTGCCCGATTGATACAAGAACCTGAAATTTTCCATCCCGATGAAAGGACTTCCGAATATCCCGCCTTCAAAGGTGAATTTCGTGAAAGCCAAATAGACGCCCGCCATAGGCAAATAGCTGAACACAATAAAAAACAACAAGGCGGGGGCCACCATCAGAAACATCAATTTGTTCCGGGACAGTTCGCTCCAAAAGCCTTTGACTGCCGTCATCGACCAATTCCCCTCCAAACCTCTCGATTGCTGCAACCGCTTGTGTGCAGGCTCATCTTAGGTTTTTTCCACGGTAACGGCAACTGTAAAAATGCGACGAAACTCACTTATTGCTTCCTGACCGGGATATGTTATTCGCAACCGATTCACTTTTTCCGTTATCGGACGGCCGTCAGCCGATCACGCGAGCCGTTCCTTCCTGAATTCGGCCGTTTCTGCGGAAGTCCGCCGGTGTCACGCCGTTGATCTTCTTAAACGCTTTATAGAAATACGGACTGTTCGAGAAGCCCGTTCTTTCCGCAATATCGCCGACAGGAAGATTGGTGGCAAGCAGCAGTTCACGGGCTTTCTCCATCCTCACCTCGATGATGTAATTCAGAATCGTATTCATGGTATGCTTCTTGAACAAACGGCCGATATAGGCGGCGGACAGTCCCAGCTCATCGGCAATGCTGTCCAGAGAAAGCTCTTGCCGCATGTACTTCTCCCGGACGATCGCCATAATTTTGCCCACGGTTTCGTCGTGTCTCGCTTGTTTCTTCTCCTCTAAACTTGCCGACACGCGCTCGAACACTTCGAAGAACGGACGGAAAACTTCTTCCGCCGTTTCCGCATCGGCAAGACCCGAAAGAAGGGCATTGATGTTCAGTTCCCAGGCGATATCGTTGTTTTTCCGTATGACGGAGACCGCACTGTTCACGGCAAACGCCAGATGGGAAACGGCAAGATGGAAAGACATGTAGGAGTAACCGGCCGTTTCTTCAACGATGTCCCGGAACAACCGGCACACCTCGCCGATTCGCCCCAGCATCAGTTCCTCGATCAACTGCTTCTCTTTCGATATCGGGTACACGTACGGCTTGGCCTTGAGCGGTTCGATCCGATCCGCGTAGAGCAGGCAACCGTGCCCGAAGAAGAGGCGGTGAAACAACGCTTCCTCGGCCTGCCCGTACAAGCGGTTTACGCTCCGGGCATCGCCGCCGGCTCCGCTAACCGCGATCGATACGGAAAGTTTGATGTAGTTCGCTACTGCGGATTGGACTTGGCGCCACAGATTTTCCGTCAGAACGGCCTCCGCCCCGCTTGCGGATTCCGGCAAATTATGCAGAATGGCGATGCGGTCATCGCCCATATCCGCGGCAGTGGACGGGCAGACCGGGGCCAGCAGCTCCTGAGCGATGTTAATGATGCCGATTTTGAGCAGCGTTCTGTCCCCGCTGCCGTACATGCGCTCGATTTCCTTATACCGGTCGATCTTCAGCACGGACACGGCGAACGGCCGTCCGGCATCCAAGCGGATGCCGTATGCCTTGAATTTCTCATCGAGCCCGTCCGGATTGGCGTTCCCGGTTCCGAGAAGCAGGTTCCGGATCAAATCCTGGCGAAGCGCCAGAATCTGGTCTCTCCTCTCTGTCTCCAGGGCCGTCAGTTTCACCAGCTTGCCGTTCACCTTCGTGGACAGTCGGCGCGATATCAAATAGGAACTAAGCAGCCCGGCGAATAAAATGCCGACCGCAACAACGATGGTCACGACCCTCATCTTGTTGATGCCGCTCGTAATGGAGTTGTACGGGGCAATTCGGATGTATCTCCATCCCAGAAAATCCGGAGCGGTATACGTCACGAGCGATTTGACCCCGTCCACGTCGGAAACGAAATACCCTTCCGCATCCGAGTCGTCCAGCACCTTCCGAATATACGGCTTTCCGGAGAGATCGGTCAGCATCGCATCCTTCCAGCTATTCGTGATGAGGACGCCTCGGTTGTCGATGATAAAGGTATTTTTATCCGAGCCCACGATCATGCCGTCGATATTTTTGTGCATTTGCGTTTCGGAGATGTTGACGATAATCACGTTCTTTTCCCTATTACGGGACAGGGTATCGTACAGAAGGAACGTATAACAGTCTCTCTCCTTCTCTTGTTCGTTCGTCATGAGGCCTGCGAGAGGAATTTTCCTCGGAATCGGCATCAGCGTCTCAAAATCCGATACCCGCTTGACCATGTCGAGTGCAACCGTATCGTAAAATTCATCCGCCTTCCAGACCGCATTGGCGCTTACGTCAGCGCTTATGTAGAAGGTTTCCGACCGGTAGTTGTAGATGTAGATGGAATCGATGAAGAGCGAAGTGGCACGGTAGGAGTTTAATTGGGCAAGCGCGGAGCTTATATCCACCGGATCACCGGTTGAAAAATAAAGCAGCTTCGCCACGTTCAAATCGTTATAGATTTGCTTGGCGAAGGTGCGTGCGTTAACGGCCATAATGGAGGCTTCTTGGCTCGTCTGGGCGAGGTTGTTTAATGTGTAGGCGTACGTCCGCTTTAGCAGGAGATCTTCGAAGTAAAAATGGAGGATGCCGGACAACACCATAATGGTCAAGGCGATGGTCAGCGTGAACGACCGGAAGATGGAAAAGGAGAACGTCGCGCCAGAATCGGAAGTTTTGCGTTTCAAGCTCGTCACTCCCTTATGAAATCGATTTTATTTTTTGGAAAAGAAATTAGCCATCGCTGCCGGTCCCTCCTGAAGATTCACGAATGATGAGCTCGGAGGCGATTTTCAGGTCGCGTCGTTCGGGAAACTGCTTCTGCGTCATCCAGCCGATCAGGTTTTCCGTCAACCGCGCACCCATCGCATATTTCGGCTGCTCCACCGTGCTGAGCGTTGGCACGATATATTTGCCGATGCGATTGTTGTCCACCCCGACCAAGGCCAATTGAGAGGGGATGCGGATACCGAGTTCTTTGCATGCTTTGTACACGCCCAAAGCCATCTCGTCGTTTGCGGCATATACGGCCGTAAACGGCACCTTCTTGGCGAATAGCCGCATGACAGCCTCGTATCCGAGGGTCTCGTCGAAGTTCCCGTTCTCGATAAGTTCCGGCCGGAACGGGATGTTGTGTTTTTTCAACGCCCTGATGTACCCCTCCAACCGCTCGTAGCTATCGACGGCTTCGGCGAACCCGCTCAAGAAGGCAATATGGGTGTGGCCGTTTTCGATGAGATGGCTTACGGCCCGTTCGGAAAATTCGATGTTGTCCGTATAGGCACACGCCACCCTCTCATGATCGATATAACGGCCGATGATGCCGATATCGTAGCCTTTGTCGGCGAGATCCGCGATCTCCGGGTCGGACATTTGCGGCGTTACCAGAATCAAGCCGTCGATGGTTCGGTCCATTAACAAGCCGAGGAAGTCCCTTTCCTTCTCGCGGTTATTTTGCGCGTCGCAAATCAGCACTTTATATCCTTTGGCATAGGCCGTGTTTTCAATGCCCTTAATAATCTCGGCATAATAGGAAACGTTGATATCCATGACAATAACGCCGATCTTCCAGGTTCGCTGGGATCGCAGATTTTTGGCAGCGGCGTTAGGATAGTAGCCCAGTTCCTCGATTGCTTGCATCACTTTGTTTCGGGTTCTGCTCTTGACCAGGCTGCTGCCGTTCAGCACCCGGGATACGGTCGTCGGGGAAACGCCGGCCTTTGCCGCGACATCGACAATTTTCATAGGGATCTTCCTTTATCCTGCATACGCGAACGCAGCTTAGATTTTGGTACCGCTTTCATTATATAAGCAGATGAAATCGATTTCAATATGCCGCCTCATGAAGAATGCACCCGGTCGCGGCAAGCGCCGGCGGACGCGGCCGTAACGGCAACGCCGCAGGCGCGTTCCCGGAGCCCGTTCTTCCGTCCGGGCGCTTCCCGCCGGGACGGCGCGGACGGGGCGTCTTAGTGCCGCGGCCGCACGTATACGCGGCCGCCGTGCCGCTCCACGACGACGGGAGCGCGGAAGAAATCGCTCAGCACCGCTTCGTCCATGATCTCCGCCGTCGGGCCGCTGCCGGCAACCTCGCCCTGCCGCAGCAGAAGCGTCCGGGTGAAGACGGGCAATATCTCCTCCGTATGATGCGTGACGTAGATGAGCGTCGGCGTATGCGGCTCCCGCGAGAGCCCGTCGAGCGCCTCCAGCAGCTTCTCCCGCGAGAACAGATCCAGGCCGTTGCACGGCTCGTCCAGGATCAGGATGCGCGGATTCGCCATCAACGCCCGGGCGATCAGCAGCTTTTGCTTTTCGCCCTGCGAGAAGGTGCGGTATTCGCGATCCCACAGATGCGCGCAGCCGAGCAAGCCCATCAGTTGCTCCGCGCGAGCCAGATCCTCGTCGTTCAGCCGCTCGTACAGGCCGATCGTTGCGTATTTGCCGCTGATGACGACGTATTGGGCGCGGTCCGTCGCATACAGCTTCTCCTGGAGCGAGGAGCTCACCCAGCCGATGGACTGACGCAGCTCGCGCAGATCGACTTCGCCGAACCGGTGTCCCAGCACGGTTACCTCGCCGGTTGTCGGCCATATATATCCGTTAATGATATTCAGCAGCGTCGTCTTCCCCGATCCGTTCAGACCGAGCAGCGCCCAATGCTCGCGTTCCTGCACGCGCCAATGGATGCCTTTGAGCAGCAACTGGTCGCCCCGCTTCCAACTGACATCCTTCAACTCGATGACCGGCTCCATCCCTGTTCCTCTCCTTTTCCGCAACGGCGCGGACCGTTTATCTTTTTCCTCATCCTAATGATTCCGGCGGATCCTGTCGACCCGGAATCCGAGGTTCGCATCTCCCCCGGGAGCCATCGCCTCGGCGCAACGCGCTCCCGCCGACAAAAAAAGTCCGCCTCCCATCCAGGAAACGGACCATCGGACACCCGCCGCTTGCGGCGGTTAACAATTGCGGCCGATCTCCGCCACTTCAACCTGCGCGCCTCTGGCGGCGCTCTCGTAGATGGCTTCGACCAACTGCACGGCGCGCCATCCGTCTTCGCCCGCGATGAGCGGCGCCCGGCCGTTCTCGATCGCGGAGACGACATCCTCCAGTTGCATCCGGTGATATTCGAACGAGATGCTTAACGGATTCGCCGCGCCGCCCGCCGCGTCCGAACCGGCCGGCTCTTCCACACCCGGCACGCTCCAGTGCGTCACCCGCGTCCCGTTCAGCTTGATCGCGCCCTTCTCCCCGTACAAGCTGATCGACTGATTGAACCCGGGATAGCAGTTCGTCGAAGCCATAACCGTGCCGAACGCGCCGTTTTTGAACTGCACAATCGCCAGTCCGAGATCCTCGGCCTCTATCTTGTGCGTCTGCGTCGCCGTTTTGCCGATGACCGCCTGCGCCTCTCCGCAATACCAGAGCAGCAGATCCAGCGAATGAATCCCCTGATTCATCAGCGCTCCGCCATCCTCGGCTCTGGTCCCGCGCCAGTCGGCTTGATCGTAATACGCCTGGGTGCGGTAGTTGGGCAGCGACACCTCGGCGATCAACAGCTTGCCGATGGCCCCCGAATCGATCGCTTGCTTCACCGCCATATACGGGGGCTCGAACCGGCGCTGGAAGATCACGGACAGCGTCAGCCCGCGCTTCTCCGCCTCCCGCACAAGCCGCTGAGCCTCTCCGGCGGTCATGGCCAGCGGTTTCTCCACGATCAGATGCTTGCCGGCCGCCAGCGCATCCATCCCGATCCGCGCATGGCTTCCGCTGCTGGTCGTCACGCAGACGATATCGATGTCCGTTCTCGCCAGCAGCTCCTTGTAGTCGGCCGTCCAGTCGCAGCCTTCCCTCTCCGCGACTGAGCGCGCCTTGGCTTCATTGCGGCTGGACACGCAGACCAAGCGGGCGTTATCCATCGCCTGTACGGCTTTCATGTGAAAATCGGCAATCGCGCCGCATCCAATGACGCCGAATCGCCACGTTCTCAATACGAATACCTCCTTGCCCCGCTGGCGCTCCCGGCTCGGTTACACCTTAAACGCCCGCATCGCTTTCAGCAGTTCCTTCATGCCGGGCTTCTTGCCGTACAGCAGCACGCCCGCCCGGTAAACCTTGGCGCTGAGCCAGCCGACCAGATAGACGGAGACGGCCAGTTCGACGATCGACAGCCAGACGACCCACGCCGGAACGGACGTCAGGCCGGCCCGCAGGAACATAATCATTGGGGTGAAAAACGGAATAAACGAAGTCACTTTAATCAGCAGCGAATGCGGGCTGCTCAGTCCGAACATCCCGATGTAAAAACCGGCGACCGACAGGAACGTCACGGGCATAATCGCCTGACCCAGTTCCTCCGTGCGGCTGACAAGCGAGCCGACCGCCGCGAGCAGCGTTCCGTACAGAAGGAAGCCCAGCACGTAGAAGAATATGAAATAAACCCACAGCATAACGGGAACCGCACCGATATCGAAGTTCAGGTCGCCGAAAATCTCCTGGTTATGCGGCAAATAGTAGTTGAACAGCGCCACGCCGATAAAAGCGGCGATCTGCGCGGCTCCCAGCATGCAGACCGCAATGATCTTGCCGAACATCGCCTGCAGCGGCGAGACGGTCGTGACGAGAATCTCCATGACCCTGGAGCTCTTCTCGGCCGTGATCTCCGTCGCCACCATGTTGCCGTACCCGATGACTCCTATAAAGAGAAGGATCAGCAGTACGTAGATCAATACCGTGGCAACCGCGATTTCTTCTTGCGACTTCCCGCCGTCGGCGCTGTCCGAGGTCTGCACCGAATCCAGCACGATCGGCGTGTTCAATTTCGTTAGCTGCTCGGACGACAGCTTGAGATCTTGAACGACTTTCTGCATTTTAACGGCCTGCAGCGCCGTGTACAGGTCGTCGTTCCCCATGATGCCCGCTTTCTCCGATTTGTATGTCGCCTTGGGCCAACCTCCAGCCGGATCGGGCGTCAGCTCAAGCACGGCCTCCACTTCCCCGTCTTTCAGCAGCCGGCGGATTTCCCGGTCGTTTCCTTCGGCCGAGCCCGTGTCCTGAATCGGCACGATCTTGTAGCCGGGCTCCTCCTGCCCTTCGAAATAGTTCTCCAGCAGCGCGCCGAAGCCGGTCCCGCGGTCCAGCACGCCCAACGTCTCCGCCTCGGACGACGAGTTCAACGCCTTAATGATAAACGGCACGTGGACCCCGACCGATATCAACAGGGCAAATATGATCGACGTGACGATAAAGGATTTGGCTCGCAGCCGCGTCAGGAACGTAAACCGCACCACCGTCCACAAGTTACTCAATCCGATCACCTACCGTCCGGATAAAGATTTCGTTCAGCGTCGGTTCCATCACCTGGAACCGGATCACTTCCGTCTGCGCCATCGCCGTCTCCAGCACGGCCCGCGCCGCCGATTCCTTCCCGATGCGCACCTCGTACCCGGCTTCGTGCCGGCGGACCGACACGACTCCGTCGAGCGATTCCAGACCGCCTACGCTGCCGGCCGTCTCCAGCACGACCCGTTCGCGCGGAAACCGTCCTTTGATCTCCCGCAGGCTTCCCTTGATGACCGTATTCGAGCGGTGAAGTATGCAGATGTTGCGGCACAACTCTTCAACGTGGTCCATCCGATGGCTTGAGAACAGGATCGATTTGCCTTGATCGCGAAGCTCCTTGACGGTGTCCTTGAGCAGCTCGACGTTAACCGGATCGAGCCCGCTGAACGCCTCGTCCATAATCAGCAGGTCCGGATCGTGGATAACGGCCGCGATAAACTGGATTTTCTGCTGGTTGCCCTTGGACAGCTCCTCGACCTTCTTGTTGTAATTCTCCGGAACCTCGAACTTCTCGAGCCAGTACCGCAGCCGGCGCTCGGCCTCCGCTTTGTTCACGCCGCGCAGCTGCGCGAGATATACAATCTGCTCGCCGACCTTCAGCTTCGGATACAGCCCGCGCTCCTCCGGCAAATAGCCGATGCGGCGGCGAAGCGAATTGTCGTAGGGCTTGCCGAACCAACTGATCCGGCCTTTGTCCGGGAGGATCAAGCCGAGGGCCATGCGCATCGTCGTTGTTTTGCCCGCGCCGTTCGCGCCCAGCAGGCCGAATATTTCCCCTTGGGCGACTTCCAGGGACAGGTCGCTGACCGCCGTTTTGTCGCCGTATTGCTTCGTGATGTGGTCCAATTGAAGCGTAGCCATGACTCCACCCTTTCTCTGTTTATTTTCACACTGCGTATTACGGATAAGGCCGTCTTTCGTTTCTGCCAAATGGAATTCCACTCCAATTATAACGATTCGGAAACCTTGGACGCCAGAGGAAGATGGATGCAAAAAAAAGTCCCCTCCGCGCCGCAACGCGGAAGGGACCGTAAACGGTGTTGCCCGGATTATCCGAATATCGCATCCAGGAGAGGTTTCGTCTCCCCGCCCGGGTATTTCACATACAGCAGATAGTAGACGGTTACGCCGGTAATCGCCGTGCAGAACCAGACGATCGAAGTCTTCGGGCCGATCTTCCGGTGTTTCTCCACCATATTCTTGTAAGCGTAACGGAGCGTCACGAGCCCCATCACGCCGCCGATCGTGGCCAGCACGATATGGAACAGCAGAAACGCCAGATAGACGTTTTTCAGCGATTCCGGCCCGTTAAACGGCGTGCTTCCGAGAATGCTCGTCCGCAGCACGTAGACGATAAAGAAAATCGTCGCAAAAATCGCCGCCGCGTTCATCCATTTTTGGTGCGGCTTGATTTTCCGCTGCGCGATCAGAACCCAACCGACCGCCACGCAGATCGCGCTGAGCACGATAAACGAAGTCGAAACGAGCGGCAAAATTTCGTGAATGGTCATTTGCTGCTCCTCCTATGTCGTCCGAGGTTCCAACGGTTCGATGTCGTCGTCCTTGCGGGACTGGATATACCAAGAGAAAAAGACGTACGCAAGCGCCGCGCCGTAAATGATTTCTTGCATGACTTTCATGATCACCCCGCCCAACTGCTGATCCTCCGCCGGGTCCAAAATCGCGAAGAAGGCCGGGCCGCCCTCGAACTGCTTCAGCAGATCCATCGACCCCGCGGGCATGCAGTATCCCATCGCTTGCGTCCATACGGACGGATCGGTATACGTCGCGTACATGGCCGACTTGGCGAATATGATCAAGGCGCACGCGGGCGTGATCAGCACGCCGTTGGCGAATATATAAGCCATCTTGAGCAACTGGGAAAGGCGCTTCTGCTCCTTGATCGGCTCGATAATCGGCCACCACATCATAAACGCCGCGAACAGCAGGAACGTCCAGAACCACCAGTGCACGACATAATGCACCATGATGTAATCGTGAACGGCGGGGAAATGGTAAAAGGAAAACGCCGCGTTAAACATCAGAACCGATACGAGCGGCGAAGTGAAAAAACGAAGCGGTGCACCCGTCCATTTGAAGCGGAACAGCGGCTTGAGCAGCCATCCCGGCAAGCCCAGCAACATGAGCGGAGGCGCCATCAGGAACGCCATGACCATCGCGACCATATGGGCGCTGAACATCATGTGCCCGAGCAGGTCGACCGGGCCTCCCCTAGCCAGGTAATGAACGGCCAATCCCGCCAGGAACAGGAGCTTGCGGCTGAGCGGCACGGGTTCGGAATCCGCAAACCGATGCCGCCAAGCTCCAACGATACGCAGATACACCGCGGCCACCGCCAACGTCCCGATTAACGTCAGCGGACTCCATAGCTCGCGAAATCCGAAGTATTCCAAGCCCAACATGCCGGCCGACTCCTTTCCGTTCTATCATTTGTGTCCATTCCATGAACGGGCCCGTTTTATGGAAAACGGGGCGACCCCATGTCGCCCCGTCCAATCGGTTTCCCCATCCGAATGCTTACCACCACATCCAATAGACGACGGCAGCAACGGCGGTCAACGCGATAATGCCTCCCATAAAAATGCCGATCTTTGCGTACGTATGTCCGCGGTCTTTGGCGTGCATCCAGACGTAAAGCTGGAATGCGGCCTGCACGATCGCGAGCAGCACGATAAACATGATAGTGAACGTCTTGCCGAGATTCGCCATAACGGCGAAGAAGGCGAGCGCCGTCAGCAGAATCGACACGGCAAACGTAATCAGGTGATTTTTCGGTCCTTCGTAACGATGCGGCTTGTTAGTCTCGTGCGTATGATGGTTGGCTGCCATTGTTTTAGCCCACCTTTGACATCAAGTATACTACAGTGAAGATGAAAACCCAAACCAGGTCGACAAAGTGCCAGTACAACGCGGCGACATAACACTTCGGAGCCGTTACGACGGTCAGACCTTTCTTCACCAACTGAAGCATCAGCAGCGCAATCCAGAGCGAACCGAAAAGAACGTGGGCGCCGTGGAAGCCGACAAGCGTATAAAACGCCGAGCTGAACGCGCTGGTCGAGAACGTATGGCCTTCATGCACGTAGTGGACGAACTCGTAAATCTCCAGGCCCAGGAACGCAAGGCCAAGCACGACGGTAACGCCGAACCACAGCAGCATCTTGGACTTGTCGTGACGGTGCATCGCCTGTACCGCGAATACGCTCGTCAGGGAGCTCACAAGCAGGATGAGCGTGGCGAGAGCGACAAGCTTCAGATCGAACAGGTGAGCCGGATCGGGGCCGTCCCCGATCCCTTTCACGTTATTGTAACCCAGGAACGTGGCGAACAAGGTACCGAACAGAACCGTCTCGCCGCCGAGGAATAACCAGAAACCGAGAATCTTGTTGCGGCCTTCCAGCGTCGCTTTTTCCGGCTCCGCCGGCAGACTGCCGTGAGCATGATGGGTTGCGCTCATGCATGTACCTCCTTCTCGAGTTCCTCGACTTCGATGTGATATCCGTGGTCGTCAAATACCGAACGCAGCAGCATGCTCACCAGCGTGATCAGCAAACCGGCGCCCGCAACGATGTAATGGCCGAAGATCGCGTCCAGGAATCCGTTATCGAAGTCCCAACGGGCATACATGAAGCCGAAGCCGGCGATAAACAAGCCGATCGACATCGTGAACGGAAGAATGGAAGGCGACGGCATATGAATCGGACCGAGCGGCTCGGCCGGCGTCATTTCCTTTTTGCCTTCGATTTTTTCCTTGAACAGCGCATCCAGACCGCGTACAAGCGGAATCTGCTTGAAGTTGTACTCCGGAGCCGGAGACGGGATCGACCATTCCAGCGTACGTCCGTCCCACGGGTCGGCCGGAGCGTTGCGCGGCTTCATTTGCGTCACGGCGATATTGACGAGAATCGCGATCGTGCTGACGCCCATGAGCAGGGCTCCGATCGTACTGATGAAGTTCAGTTCGTCCAGCCCCTGGTTTTCAAGGAACGTGAAAATCCGGCGCGGCATCCCCCACAGACCCAGGAAGTGCTGCACGAGGAACGTCATATGGAATCCGATAAAGAACGTCCAGAACGAGAACTTGCCGATGGTTTCGTTCAGCATGCGGCCGAACATTTTCGGCCACCAGTAGTGCAGGCCCGCCAGCAGGCCGAACACCAGACCGCCTACGATAACGTAGTGGAAGTGCGCGACGACGAAATAGCTGTCATGGTATTGCCAGTCGGCAGCGGGGGCCGCAAGCATAACGCCCGTGACGCCGCCCATGACGAACGTCGGGATGAAGCCTGCCGCGAACAAGCTCGCGGTGTTGAACGAATATTGTCCGCCCCACATCGTGAAGATCCAGTTGAAGATCTTGATGCCGGTCGGGATCGCGATCAGCATCGTCGCGATCGAGAAAATCGCATTGCCGATCGGGCCGAGACCCGTCGTAAACATGTGGTGTACCCAAACCATGAAGCCGAGGAAGCCGATCAGCGCGGTCGCGAACACCATCGCGCTGTATCCGAACAGGCGCTTGCGCGCGAACGTGCTGACGATTTCCGAGATAATGCCGAAGGCCGGCAAAATCAGAATGTATACCTCAGGGTGACCGAAAATCCAGAAAATATGCTGCCAGAGCACGATGTTGCCGCCTGCCGCGACGTCGAAGTAGTTCGCCGAGAACAGACGCTCAAACATCAGCAGGACAAGGCCGACCGTAATCGCCGGGAAGGCGAACAGAATCAGCGCGGACGTAATAAAGGACGTCCAGGTGAACAGCGGCATGCGCATGAACGTCATTCCCGGCGCGCGCATGTTGATGATCGTAACCAGGAAGTTGATGCCGCCCGCCAGCGTGCCGATCCCCGCGATCTGAAGCCCCAGCACGTAGAAGTCTACACCCTTGCCGGAGTATTCGTTGTTCGCCAGCGGCACGTAAGAAGTCCATCCTGCGTCAGGCGCGCCGTTAAAGAACCAGCTTACGTTCAGCAGCAAGCCGCCGAGGAAGAACATCCAGAAGCCGACGGCGTTGACGAACGGATACGCGACGTCGCGCGCGCCGATCTGCAGCGGAATGATCGCGTTCATAAACGCGAAGATAATCGGCATTACCGCCAGGAAGATCATGGTGGTGCCGTGCATCGTCAACACTTGGTTGTAGGTCGATGCATCGAGAAAATCGTTTTGCGGATACATGAGCTGAATCCGGATCAGGATGGCTTCCAGGCCGCCAAGCAAGAAGAACAGGCCCCCGCCGATCAAATACAGGATACCGATTTTTTTGTGGTCGACGGTCGTCAGCCAATCCATCAGTCCTGTGTAGCGCTTTACAGTATGTGCGTGTGCCACGGTTTACCCTCCTTCGGACTGGTTACTGTTTCTGACCGACCAGGAATTCGACCAATGCATCGATCTGCTGGTCGCTGAGCGGGCCGCCTTCGACGACATATTCCATCTGGCTGCCTTCGACCTTTTGCAGATTCGGCATCATGTTGCCTGGTTTTATTTTTTGTGGGTCTTTCAACCAATCACGCACGTTTTTCTTTTGTTTTTCCGGATCGATCGGTCCGCCGATCTCATCGGAGTTGTACAAGATACCGGCAACCGTCTCGCGGTTTCCGAAGTTGACGAGGTTCGGACCGGCTCCGCCGCCCAGAACCCTGCGTTCTCCTTTGTCGTCCGTCGCGTAGATCGCGTGGCAGGAGATACACGATTGCTTGAAGATCGTCTCGCCTTGCTTCGCCAGTTCGGTCGCCGGCTCCTTCGTCGGCGTCTGCATGGCCGTAATCCAGCGATCGAACTCTTCCTGCGGAACGGCGCGTACTTTAAAGTCCATCAGCGCGTGGGACTGGCCGCACAATTCCGCGCATTTGCCCAAGTATACGCCCGGCTCGTTCGCCTTCAGGAACAGATAGTTGGTCATACCGGGGTTCGTGTCTTTTTTGCCGCCCAGCGCCGGCACCCAGAACGAGTGGATGACGTCAGCCGTCTCCAGGTGGAAAGAGACCACTCTGCCTGTCGGGATAACGAGATCCTGCGCGGTTTTTACCTTTTGGTCGAGATACTCGAACTCCCACCAGAACTGATGGGCGCTTACGCGCACTTGCAGCGCGTTCGGATCTTTCGAGTAGTCTTTATCCAGCTCGAACGTGTATTTCACGGTCGGGACTGCGATGATGAGCAGCAGGAAAAACGGAATCACCGTCCAGATGATTTCCAGCTTGTGGTTTCCTTCCACCTGCTTCGGGTATTCCGTTTGCCCTTTCTTCCGGCGATATTTCACCAGAACGTAAGCATAAAGCACAAACACGACGATCAAAACGAAAATCATGACGCTAATGGAGATCGTAATCAACGTCAGCTGCTTTTCGGCAACCGGTCCCTTCGGCTGAAGCGCGGACAAATTCTCTTGGCCGCATCCAGAGAGAAGAAGAGACAGCATCGCGAGCAGTGGGACGATCCGCCATAGCTGCTTCCACCGACTCATCATTCATCAACCCCACCTTGTGTTAAAATACATCTTCGGTCGCATTGCGTAAAATGAGCGAAAATTGTCGCCAAATCGTCGCCAAATCGCCCAATTTTCAGCCAATCACTTAAACTACTATAAATTCGGAGCCACAGCTTTGTCAATGTTCCTGCCGAAGTTCACAAAACGTTCTCAATCTTAGGATCAACGGAAGTCAGGTTTTCCAATCGGCCGCAAAACTATTCGTTTTCGGACCAGCAAAACCCATGTATAACCCCCCTCGGCGGCCGGCACATTAACCTTATCCTAACTGCAAAAACGAGGGGGAGACTGCCTCATGAAAGCGACCCGGCGGAACGGGCTGCTGGTCCTCGCCATAGCCGCACTGGCGATCGCAGGCGCATGCACGAATTCCTATACCAAGCGGTTTCAGGAAGGCCCGTCCGACTACTCGTCCAAGACGGGAGAAGATCATGAGCTGCCGAACCAGCGCATGCTGAGCGCGCCGAACGACATTCACGCCCGCCATCATCTCAATGCGACTCTGGATATCGACCACAACACGGCCGGCCTCATCAACGACCTGAGGGGCATCCGCGAATCGTACGTCGCCATCGCAGGCACGAACGCTTACGTCGCCATCATCATCGACAACTCGGGAACGGGAATGAAGGGAAAAGGCACGCTTCAGCCAAGCGACCGGACGATCGGACAAACCACCATGAACGACGTGTCGGACAAGGCTTACCGCTTGAAGCCGGGCATGGTCGTGATGGACAAGTATTCGTACAACCTGATTCCGAATCATGACGACATCTCGACCGAACTGCAGGTCAAGATCGCCGATATCGTCCGCACCGTCCACCCGGACGTCGCCTATGTCCACATCTCCGCCAACGGCGAATTTATAAATGAAATGAACCGTTACGCGCAGATGACGTGGCAGGGCCGCTCCGTCTCCGATCAAATCGCTTCCTTTAATGCAATGGTTTCGCAGTATTTCCCCTAAGCCGGCGGACGCCGGCTTTTTTATGCTCAAATTCGCGGGCGCTCCGGCCGATATATGGTAAAGAGAGTTTTCTACCAGACAAGAGAGGTGCCTTACATGGAGCGTTCTACGATTATCGGCATAGTGTTGGGCCTCACCGCCCTGATCGGGGGAATGTTTTTCAAGCATGCCCCGATAACGGCGCTGGTGAATCCCGCGGCCTTCCTGATTATTATCGTCGGCACGGCCGCTTCCCTCTTTGTGGGATTTCCCATGTCCGACCTCAAAAAATTCCCGAAACTGATCAAATTGATATTCAAGAAGCAGGAGCTTCTGCCCAAAAAGCAACTGATCGCCATGTTTATCGAATGGGTGACAATCACCCGCCGTGAAGGTCTGCTGGCGCTCGAAAGCAAAGTGGACGATATCCAGGACCCGTTTTTGCGGAACGGCATGCGGATGATAATCGACGGCAACGACCAGGAATTCATTCACGACGTATTAATGGAAGAAATAAATGCGATGGAGGAACGGCACCGCAGCGGTGCGCAAATTTTCTCGCAAGCCGGCATGTACGCCCCGACGCTCGGGGTTCTCGGCGCGGTTGTCGGTTTGATCGCGGCGCTCGGCAACCTGAGCGACATCAACGCGCTCGGCCAATCGATCGCGGCCGCGTTCGTCGCGACGCTGCTCGGTATATTCACCGGCTACGTGCTGTGGCATCCGATCGCCAATAAGCTGAAGCAGCTCAGCAAGAAGGAAGTCGAGATCAAGCTCATGATGGTGGAAGGCCTGCTGTCCATCCAATCCGGCATCTCGGCGATCGCGATTGAACAAAAACTGGCCGTATTCCTGTCCCCGACGGAGCGTTATGCGGAAGACGCCGAGAACGAGGAGGAAACCAGCCGTGAAGCGAAGGCACAAGCAGCATCATGAGGAGCATGCCGACGAGACTTGGCTGATTCCTTACTCCGACTTGTTGACGCTACTGCTCGCCTTGTTTATCGTTCTGTTCGCTTCCAGCACGCTTGACGCGAAAAAGTTCGATAAGCTCAAACAGTCCTTCTCGTCCGCATTTGAAGGAGGCATTCATTTCTTTCAATTAAGCCCGACGCTGCCGCTCGAGACGAACGAATTCGCCGTCGACCCCGCCGGCACGCAGATGAAGAGGCTGGATAAGGAAGAGGAGCAGCGGCTGGAGCAGATCCGCCAGGAAACCGAAGATCTGAAGAATCTTCAAGAAAAGCTGAACGACTATATCGCCATGAACAATTTGTCGTCGCAATTGGAGACCCAATTGACGGAGGACATGCTGAAAATCACCATTCGCGACCAGACGCTGTTTGATTCGGGAAGCGCCACCGTCAAGCCGGAATCCCGCAAGCTGGCGGTCGCCATCGCGGACATGCTGGCGCAGTATCCGAAATACAAGGTCGAGATCGCCGGCCATACCGACAACGTGCCGATCCGGACGGCGGAATTCGACTCCAACTGGGAGCTCAGCTTTCAGCGCGCCTACAATTTCATGAAGCTGCTCGCGCAAAACCCCGGCATCGACCCCGCCCGGTTCATGCCCGTGCCGCACGGCGAGTACAGCCCTATCGAAAGCAACGACACGGCTGAAGGCCGCGCGAAAAACCGGCGTGTCGAAGTGTCGATCCTGAAGTCGGCCGTTACCGAACGCAAAACGGATTTGGAGGGCGTCCCCCAAGCGATTCCCGCCGCCAATCCGTAGCAGCGACTCCTCCCTGTATCCCGCAGGGAGGATATTTTTGTTCCTTTTCATTTCCCCCTTTGTTAGAATAAAAAAGCGATTACCGATGCAATCGGATTAAACGAACGGCAAGAGGCAGGTTGGAACCTTGAGAAAAGTGCACATATCATCCGTTACACCTGGTTCAAAGACGGCCCGCCCGATCTTCACCGAAACCGGCAGCATCCTGCTGGGCGCCGGGATCGAGCTCACGCCCCGGTATTTGGACCGGCTCCGTTTGATGGGCATCGATACTGTCTATGTGGAGGATGCGCGAACCGAAGGCATTGAGCCGATTGATCCGATCTCGGACGAAACCCGCCGTGAAGCGGTTCAAACGATTCACGGCACGATTCAGCAATTGTTGAAAGCCCAGGATGTCCGGTCGCGGTCGTCCGTGCCCATGATCGGCAGCGCGTTCCGGGAAGTGTTCACGAATATATTGGACGACTTGTCGTCGATGCCGAACGTTCTCGTCAATCTGACGAATATTCAGGTTATGGAAGGCTATTTGTTCCATCATTCCGTGAACGTTGCGGTGCTGGCCGGCATTATCGGGATGGCCAGAGGATACAACAAGCAGCAGTTGACCGACCTCGGAGTCGGCGCTTTGCTGTTCGACGTGGGAATGACGCTGCTCCCGAAGGAGCTGCATGCTCACCAAGGGCCGCTAAGCGAAGAAGACTGGAAAAAAGTATGGAAGCATACCGAGGACGGCTTCAATCTGCTCCGGAACCAGCACGACATCTCGCTGCTGTCCGCCCACTGCGCTCTCCAGCATCACGAGCGGTACGACGGGTCCGGTTATCCGCGCGGGCTGAAAGGCTCGGAAATCCACGAATACGCCCAGATTGTCGGCATTGCCGACGTATTCGACGCGATGACCTCCGCCCGGCCGTTCCGTCCCCGGCATACGCCCAGCGAAGCAACCGAGTTTCTGTTCGCTTCCGGCAATTCCAAATTCGATATCCAGTTGATCCGGCAGTTTCTCGGCCATGTGGCCATCTATCCGGTGGCCAGCACGGTGAAATTAAACACCGGACAGACAGGCGTCGTGGCCCGCAACGACCCGCGCGCGCCGCACCGTCCGGTCGTCCGCATACTGGAGGAGAAACCGGGAGTGCCCGTTCAGAATCCCTACGAGCTGGATTTGCAAAAAGAAACGACCATCGTTATTTTGTCTTCCGATTGACGGGCGACGGACGCCTGCATGATTTATTTAGAAAAAATAAAGAACAGGGATAAGGGTGAGAGAATTGGCTTACAAGCTTATTACAATTGACGTGGACGATACGCTGCTGACCGATGACCACCGGATCACCGAGGGGACGAAGGCCGCTCTGGCGGAAGCCGTCTCCCGCGGCGTTGTCGTGACCCTGGCGACGGGCCGCATGTTTTTGTCCGCCAAACAGATCGCGAAGCAGTTGGAGCTGAACGTGCCGATTATTACGTATCAAGGCTCGCTGGTGAAAACCTTGCTGGACGAGCAGGTGTTATATGAGAGATCCGTGCCTCAGCCGGTGGCGAAGCGTTTCTACGAGTATTGCCAGGAGCACGGGCTTCACCTTCACGTGTATAACGACGATACGCTGTATGTGCCGAACGACGGGCCGAAAAGCCGGGATTACGCCGCCTTGTCGAACATTCCGTATACGGTGGAGCCGGATTTCAGCAAGCTGATCGAGCTGCCTTTGACCAAAATGCTCATGATCGACGAGCCGGCGAAGCTTGACGCGCTTGTGCCGGAGCTTCAGGCCATGTTCGGCGGCGAGGCGCACGTGACGAAGTCGAAGCCGAACTTCCTGGAGATTCTTCATCCCGAGGCCACCAAAGGACACGCCGTCCGTTTTCTGGCGGACTATTACGGCTGCGACCTCTCCGAAGTGATCTCGATCGGGGACAGTTGGAACGATAAAGAAATGCTTGAAGTGGCGGGCTTGGGCGTCGCCATGGGCAACGCGATCGAGCCGCTGAAGGCCGTGGCCGATTACGTCACGCTGACGAACAACGAAGAAGGCGTTCGCCACGTCGTCGAGAAATTCGTCCTCAATCGCTGAGCGGGCAATCCCCACCCGGGTTGCCCCCGCCAACTCCTTCGATCGGAGCGGTCCATTTCGTCCGGTTCAACGCCGACTGCCGACGCGCCCCCTCGAAGGTAAGGCCCCGCTCGTCTTCCTCGCCGAGCGGGGCCGGCTTCATCTTCTCGGCCGAAGCAGCTTGCGAACCGTCCAGGCCAACACAATCGCCGCCATCAAGTCGAACGTGATGTTAAACTGAAACAGATGCTTCTCCAAATCCGCGAATCCGTCGGCGACGACGGGTACGGCGTAAGACATCGCGCCGATCGCGGCCAGCGTGCCCCCCGCATAGGCTCCCCATTCGCGGGTTCCGCTGCGCAAGCGCCGCGCCAGACGCCATTCCCATGCGCAAACGGCGAGAAACGCCGCGTAAAGCCCCGCGATAACGCTCCAATGATGGGGCAGCGCATTCGCCTTCCACTCGCTCCACCATGACCAGCTTCGGCTGACCGCTCCCGCGCCTTTGCCCGCTTCCGGCTCGTAATTGCCCAGATAGGACGGCTTGATCGTAAACGCATATTCTGAGGCTTTCGCCAACTGAGAGAGCAGCCGGCCGGGATGCGCCAGGTAGAACCGCACGATATCTCCGTGTCCGATCACGTTCTGGAACTTCTCCCGAATCTCCGGTCCGGTTTGCGGGATGGGCGCCGTCTCGAAATAATTCGTTCCCGCGTTCACCGCAAGCGACGGGTCCAGTCCGAGCTCCCGGAGGTCGGCCTCGGGGTCCGGGGAATGAAGCAGGATGCCGTAAAAGACCGACTGGTATTTGTTAATGTCCTTGAAGCTGGAAGGCGCAGCCGCGTAGATGCCGACGGAGAACAGCGCAATGATCAGCGCGCCGATTCGCGTCCGCTTCTTCCAGGCGGCGTCTCCCGCGCAAGCGACGAATCCGTACCCGAGCGCGAGCAGCGCCAGCAGCAAGCCGATGGGCGCGTTCTGCACCTTGGAGCCGATCAGCCCCAGCGCGCCGACGATAAATCCCGTCCACCAGCGCGGCCGCAGCCGATCGGGTCCGCTAATCAGACCAAGCGCGCAGACGAACAGGAACAACGTGGCGACGAAGGCCATCGGTTCTCCGAACAAGGAGTTGAAGTACGCCGTATACGCGAGATCGGAGCATCCGAACACGGCAAACGCCGCCAGCAGCCAGCGGAACACCGTTCCCTCGTCCCGGGCCCAGCGGAACAGCAGCGCGGCCGACGCCAACAAACTGAGCATGTACAAAGCGGCCAGCCAGCGGATATCGAAGCGGCCGTCCCAAGTCAGCAAGCTTTCCAGCCCGACCGCCAAAATGGTGTACACCCACGACGTCGACGGGTAATACCCTTGGCCGAAATATTCCCAACCTGCCGCATATTCGGCATGAAAATAACGAAAGAAGCGCTCTTCCTCCGGACCCGGCCCGTACCCCAAGCCCGACATGCCCATGATCCGCTGGAAATCCCCGTTGTCGGCGACGCCGATCGGCGGCCATACCAGAAGCAGAATAACCATCGCCGCCGCGGATACGGCGATGGCGACGACAGCGGGCAGCTCGCGCGGCCAGTTTTCTTCAAGGAAGAACCGCGATTTTCGCGGATGCGGTTCCCGACGGCTGTTCAATCCGATCATCCCTCCCGTTATTCACCATCCATTGGGCATTCGCATAGGATAGGGTAAATTTTATCCATGGAGGTGCTCGAACATGGCGAACCCGAATTACCCTTACTCGCAAGCCATGCAGCAAGCCAATGTCCCGACTGCGGCCCCCGCCGCGCAGCAGATGCAGGCGACAGGCGCGCCGAACGCGCAACTCGTCTACCAGGCGAATGCCGCGGCTTTGCAGGCGATGAAGCAGCATGTGCAGCAAGTTCAACAAATCTGCAAATCCTGTGTGAATAAAAAGGTACAGGTGCAGACGATCAAAGGACAGACGCTGCAAGGGGTCGTCCACAGCGTCGACGACGACCATCTCTACCTGCTCGTGGAAGGCGGCGGCCAGCCGAATTGGCAGCAATCCGCCCGCGAATTCGAATTCGAAGAGATGCGCCAGTTCTATCCCGGATACGGCTATTACGGCGGCTATTACAGCCCGTATTATTCCGCCATTTTGCCTTTGTCGCTGTTCACGCTGTTGGCAATCGCCCTGATCTAAGGGTTCCCGAACATATGCGCGGATGCCCCGCAGTCGAATCCTTTTCTCAGCGGCGACGGGGCCTCCGACAAACGCGAGTTCCCTTGCAATAGACGATCCGTTGCGACTCCAGGTTCCATGAACATACATACATTTTCACAAAATTGCAGGACTTGTGCTACAATGAGGGCAAAGGAGTGAAGACGATGAATAACCCTGACTCCTGCAAACCCACCTGTTGCCCCAAAATGGAACAAGCCCTGCAGCTGCTCAGCAAAAAGTGGGCCGGATTGATCATATATTCGCTGCTCTCCGGACCCAAACGGTACAAGGAGATTGCCGACTTCCTGCCGAACATCAGCGACCGCATGCTGTCCGAACGGTTCCGCGATCTGGAGGAAGCCGGCATCGTGGCGCGCCATGTGTACCCCGAGGTTCCCGTTCGCATCGAATACGAATTGACGGCCAAAGGCAAAGCGCTTGAGCCGATCCTGCGGGAGCTGCAGCAATGGGCCGACGAATGGGCGCAAGGAACACCCGAGTCTACATGAGAATATTCCTGGGGGAGCGTTGACGTGCCGAACGCGACGGAAGGCGGGCGGCTCTGGACGCCTTCCGCTTCGGCGCTTGCGGCGCAGCTCCATCCGACCGATAAGCGCGACACCCGCCATTCGAGCGAATGGCGGGTTTTACTTGGATTTGGCCCTCGGTCCTTTTTCGCTTTCGGTTCCGATTCAGAAGATGCGGGTCGTCCAATCCTCGCCGTTCCAAATATCCGTCACGACGTCCCGGTAAAATTCCGGTTCGTGGCTGATCAGCAGCACGCTGCCGTTGTACGCCCGCAGCGCCCGCTTCAGCTCTTCCTTCGCATCGACGTCGAGGTGGTTGGTCGGCTCGTCGAGCACCAGAACGTTGGACGGCCGGTTCATCAGCTTGCACAGGCGCACCTTCGCCTTTTCCCCGCCGCTCAGCACTTCGATTTTGCTCTCGATATGCTTGGTCGTAAGGCCGCAGCGGGCGAGTGCCGCGCGCACCTCGTGCTGCCCCATGGACGGGAACTCCGACCAAATCTCCTCGATGCAAGTCCGGCTGCTCTCCTGCTTCACTTCCTGCTCGAAATAGCCGATATGCAGATACTCGCCCTGCTCGACCCGGCCACCAAGCGACGGCTGCAGACCGATCAGGCTGCGAAGCAGCGTCGTTTTGCCGATGCCGTTGGCGCCGACAAGCGCGATCTTCTGCCCGCGCTCCATCCGCAGATGGAGCGGCCGCGACAATGGCCGGTCGTAGCCGATAACCAGGTCGTGCGCCGCGAAGATCAGCTTGCCGGACGTACGCGCCTCCTGAAAATGAAACTGCGGCTTCGGGCGCTCCTTGGCCAGCTCGATGATCTCCATCTTGTCGAGCTTCTTCTGACGCGACATCGCCATGTTGCGCGTGGAGACGCGAGCCTTGTTCCTCGCGACAAAATCCTTGAGGTCGGCGATCTCCTGCTGCTGCCTTTTATACGCGGCTTCCAGTTGTTCCTTCTGCGCCTCGTACACCCGGCGGAACTGATCGTAATCGCCGACATACCGGTTCAGTTGCCGATTTTCCATATGATAAATCAGGTTGACGACGCTGTTCAGGAACGGGATATCGTGGGAGATGAGGATAAAGGCGTTCTCGTACTCCTGCAAATACCGCCTCAGCCAGTTGACATGCTGCTCGTCCAGATAGTTCGTCGGCTCGTCCAGCAGCAAGATGTCCGGCTTCTCCAGCAGCAGCTTGGCAAGCAGCACCTTGGTCCGCTGTCCGCCGCTCAAGTCCTGCACGTCCTTGTCCAGCCCGATATCGGCCAATCCCAGTCCGCGCGCGATCTCTTCGACCTTGGCGTCGACCGTGTAGAAGTCGCTGGACGACAATATATCCTGCAGCTCGCCCGCCTCTTCCAGCAGCCGGTCCGTCGTCTCCGGGTCGGCTTCACCCATCTTCGCGTACAATTCGGTGATGCGAGTCTCCATGTCCAGCAAATATTGAAAAGCACCCTTCAGCACGTCGCGGATCGTCATGCCGCGCTGCAGCGCCGCGTGTTGGTCCAAGTAGCCGACGCGCACGCGCTTCGACCACTCGATCGAGCCTTGGTCCGGCTGCAGCTTGCCCGTGATGATGTTCATAAACGTCGACTTGCCTTCACCATTGGCGCCGATCAAGCCGATATGCTCGCCCTTCAACAGACGGAACGACACGTCTTCGAAGATCATGCGATCGCCGAAGCCGTGCGTCAAGTTTTTGACGGTCAGTATGCTCATGATTGAATTTGCACCTTTTCCTGAAAATGGGTAAACCTTCGGTTCCCAGCCTATTGTATCGCAATCCCCGGAGAAAATCGACGGAAGTCCGCCTATCCGGATGAAAGCGCGGAGCCGGGACCGCTCCGTTCGGCCGCCGTCGGGGCGACCGGGCGTTCGTCTTGCGATTCTCCGGCGTGCCGCCGCCTTCTTTATGCCCCGGAACCGGCTTTTTTTTCCGGAAATCTCCCGCTTTATCGTCGAATTATTGTCATTGACGGCACTCGGGACTTGCATCTCATGAAATAGAATGTAGAATGGAAGGTATTAGGAAATCTTGCCCATTCGATTCGTTCCGCCAATGAGTGGAGGGACCTATTTACATGCTCCTAACGATGTCCGTTTTTTGTATGATTCCGCTCGCGCTGGGATTCGCCATCGTCGTTCTGTTCAGCCGGTCCCGCCTCGCCAGACAGCTTTGCCTGTTCCTCGTGTTTTTGTCGATCTGGCAACTGGACGTCACCGTGCTTTACGCGGCCAACTATTTGTCGCAGACGACGATCGAATTTGTGTTCCGTCTGCTCCGCTTCGGTCCGATCTTCCTGGGTCCGCTGATGTACGCAAGCCTGATGAGCCTAAGCAAGGAATCGGCAGCCGTCCAATCCCAGCGGTCTTGGGCTCTCGGCCGATCAAACGGGCTGCTGCTCGCCTATTGCGTCTGGTGCCTGTTCGTGTACGCCGCCGGCTGGACCGATCTCGGCGTGGAGCGTCTCGAACTCGTGGAGGCGGCCGGAAGACCGCCCTATTACGCCCCGGTCTACGGTCCGATTCAATGGCTGTTCGCTCTTCATCTCGTTTTTCTCCTGCTTGTATTCATCCAGAGCCTGATTATTACCCGGCACCACCCGAACGCTCGGCAGCGCTCGTTCATTCGTTGGTTCGCGCTGTCGCTGGCGGCCGTCTACTCCACCGAACTCCTGAATTTGACCAACAGCGCGGAACTCGTCGTCAGCAGCGTGGCGATCATGTTATTCGCCATCATCGTCTTCGTCCAATTCAGCCGCATTCATACGCTGCGCATGCAGGAAATCAACGCCGAGCTCCGGGACAAGCGGCAGATGCTCCGAAATGTGATCGACATGAACCCGAACCATATTTACGCGATCAACCGCGACGGCGTCCTGACGCTGGCGAACCGGTCGTTCGCGGAGTTTAACGGCTACTCCCCCCGGCAAATCGTGGGGATGCCGGTTCGCGACGTCGTTCGCTCGGACGGGCTGACGTTCGATTGGCAGATGGACGAATGGAGCCGGGACGCGCTTCAGAGCGGGGACGCTTCGATTCAGTCCGAAGATATCGTGTACACCCCGCAAGGCGACAAACGCATCATGCAGACCGTCAAGCTGCCGGTCGAATTTTCGGGCGTACCGCAATGGCTGTGCATCTCCGTCGATATTACCGAGCGCAAGCAGTACGAACGCACCATTATGCAGATGGCCTACCACGATTCGCTGACGGAGCTGCCGAACCGGCTGATGTTCCGCCAGCGGCTGGAGGCGCTGCTGCGGCACGGAGACGGCCGGACGGCGGGTCTGCTGTTTCTCGATCTGGACCGGTTCAAGTGGGTCAACGATACCGCGGGCCATACGACGGGAGACATGCTGCTGCGGCAGGTCGCCGAGCGGCTTCGGGAAGCGTGTCCGTCCGACGCTCTGGTCTGCCGGTTAGGCGGCGACGAATTTATCGTTCTGGCGTCGCCTTGCGGCGCGCCGCGAGCCGAAGAGATCGCGGGGAAGATTCTGGAGGCGCTGGACAAGCCCTTCCGGCTGGCGGAGCAAGATTATCGCATCACGTCCAGCATCGGCATCGCCTTGCACCCGCAGGACGGCTCCGACGTCGACACCCTCGTCAAGCACGCGGACAGCGCGATGTACGAGGCGAAGGAACGGGGCAAAAACGGCTACATGTTCTTCAACGCCGAGCTGAGCCGCCGCCTGTCGCGCAAGCTTGATATCGAGACGTCACTGCGCCGCGCCGCCGAAGCCGGCGAACTGTCTTTGTTTTACCAGCCGCAGATTCGCCTCTCGGACGGCTGCTGCATCGGGATGGAAGCCTTGATGCGGTGGAGCCACCCCGTACTGGGACAGGTGCCTCCGTCCGAATTCATCGCCGTTGCCGAAGAAACGGGACTGATCCTGCCGATCGGACGCTGGGCGCTGGAGGAAGCATGCCGGCAGATGGGCGAATGGCGGAGTTCCGGTCTGGCCCCACGCCGCATCGCGGTTAATCTGTCGCTGAGGCAACTGCACGATCCTCATCTGACCGAATGGATCTCCAATCTGTTGGAGCGTTACGGCATCGATCCCGGAGCGCTCGAATTGGAGGTGACGGAGAGCACCGCCATGTCCGACGGCGATCTGGTCGTGCTGCGCATGCGCGAGCTGAAGCGGCTCGGCGTCAGCCTGTCGATCGACGACTTCGGCACCGGATACGCTTCTCTCAGCCACCTCAGCCAATTCCCGCTGGACCGGTTGAAAATAGACCGTTCGTTCGTGCGGGAGCTGGCCGTCGGCTTAAACCGCGAGCCGATCGTGGCGGCGATCGTCGCGATGGCCGGACATCTGCAGCTTGAGACGATCGCCGAAGGCGTCGAATCGGACGCACAAGCCGATTTTCTGCGCATGATCGGCTGCAAGGAGGCCCAAGGCCACAAATACAGCCAGCCTCTGCCGGCGGAGGCGGCTACGGAGTGGCTGACCGCCCGCATCGCCGCCGAGCAAGCCGCAGCGGGCGCGGACCCGATGGATGCGGGAGCGTCCGCGTAAAAAGCCGCCGGCGGCAAAAAAACGGCACGGCCTTCCTGTTCCCGAAGGCCGTGCCGTTGATTTATTGCAAGTTCGGCGGCGTACGGTCCGCGGCCGCCTGTCCGTTCATCCGCATCCCGATCGCGGCTTCGAATTGATCGGCGGGCAGCGGCGGGCTGTACCAATAGCCCTGCAGTTGATCGCAGCGCTCGGACCGCAGAAACTCCACCTGCTCCGGGCTCTCGACGCCCTCCGCGATGACCTCCATCCGCAGGTGATGGGCCATGGCGACGATCGTCGAGACGATGGCAGAGCCGCGCTGCTCCTGCCCGATGTCCTGCACGAACGACTGGTCGATCTTCAGCTTGTCGATCGGGAAGCGCTGCAAATAGCTGAGCGAACTGTAACCCGTGCCGAAGTCGTCCATGCTGAGCCGCACGCCGAGTTCCTTCAGCCGCATCAGCTTGTCAACCGTATATTCCGCAGTCATGGCCATCGTCTCGGTAATCTCCAGATCGAGGTAGCGCGGGTCGAGGCCGGTCTCCTTCAGAATACGGTCAACGTTCTCCACCAGATGCGGCTCTTCGAATTGCTGCATCGACAGGTTGACGGATACGACGATCGGCTCCAATCCGGCATCCTGCCAGGCCTTGTTCTGCCGGCAGGCTTCGCGAAGCACCCACTCGCCGATCGGTTTGATGAGACCGCTTTCCTCTGCAATGGGGATAAAAGCTCCCGGCGGAATGACTCCCTTCTCGGGGTGCAGCCAGCGCACCAACGCCTCCGCTCCGCTCACCCGCCCCGTCCGGATATCGATCATCGGCTGGTAGTACACCCGAAATTCTCCCCGCTGAAGCGCCAGCCTCAGCCCGTTCTCCACCTCCAGCTTATGTTGGAGATGCCGTTCCAGCCGGTCGTTGTAGGTGCGGATCTGGTGCTTGCCGGAATGCTTCACGGCCACCATCGCCGTCTCGGCTTTTTTGATCAGCGTCTCCGCGTCGGTGCCGTGGCCCGGCCCCATGGAGATGCCTACGCTGAAGGTCAGGTTCAGCGTCAGCCCTCTGACCGCATACGGCTTCTCCAGCCGGCTGATCAGCTCGTCCGTCTTGCCGAGCACAAACGCCTCGATCGAACCGCCTCCCGTGTACGGAAAAAACAACGCGAAGCTGTCGCTCCCCAGACGGCCCGAGAACGTCCCCGGCGCGTTCAAGACAAAGCGTTCGATCCGGTCCGCCACCTCGCGGATCAGCATATCGCCCGACGCTTGTCCCACCGAATCGTTCACGAACTTGAACCGGTCGATATTAAGCAGGACAACGGCCATATTCGGCCATCGCCCCGTCTTGATCCGGCCCATCTCCAAATATTCCGCCAGCCGTTCGGCGAACTGGCGGCGGTTCGGAAGGCCGGTCAATTCGTCGTGAAACGCCAGGAAATAAACCTTCTCCTCCATCGTCCGGCGCTCGGTCATATCCTCGACCAGGCAATACGCCCCCTGCACGCGGCCCCGGACGGTGATCGGAATGCTGTCGACGCGAAGAAACAGCTTCTTGCCGTCGGCGTTCGCGGCGAAAAATTCAAACTGCTGCGGCTCGCCCGTCAACGTGCGGCGAATAAAGGTAGCCAGCCGGGCCGGATCGCCTCCGATCGCATCGGCGAACGGTTTGCCGATGAACGCATCCGGTTCCTGTCCCGTCAGCCTCTTCACGGACAGATTGGCTCCGACCACCTGTCCGCATTCGTCCAATCGGAAGATGCCGTCGGTATGGTTGGTAAATAGGGACCGGTACGGTTCCGCCTGTTCGGACGCCTTGTTCCCGTCTTCGGCCTGACGGCCGAACGCCGTTAAGGCGATCAGCAAAGCCGGGGCGGACACGGCCGAAGCCGCCGCCAGAAGCGGGTAGGCGGATGCCGAAACAAGCACGCAAGCGCCGATCCCCAGCAGACCGGCGCTTATAGACAGGGCTATCGCCCAAAAACGGCGCCTCCGCTGCGGAAGCCGGCTCGTGATGAAGCCGGCGCATCCCGCGGCCAGAACCGCCGCCACGCATACTCCTATGATTACCGCGATCCGATCGTTGACCAGCACCTTTAGATCCGCTCCAGTAAATTCAGGAAATAAAGAGTAGATCCATCATACCGTAAACGAGAGCCGCAAGCAATGCCGTAATCGGAATCGTGATCACCCAAGCCGTCACGATGCGTCCGGCTACCCCCCATTTGACGCTGTTGAAGCGCTTGGCCGAACCTACGCCGAGAATCGAGGAGGTGATCGCATGCGTCGTGCTGACCGGCAAATGCGTGATGGTCGCCCCGAAAATAACCAAAGCGGACCCCAGATCTGCGGCGAAACCGTTGATCGGCTCGATTTTGAATATTTTGGTGCCCATCGTCTTGATGATTTTCCAGCCGCCTACGGACGTCCCGAGGGCCATCGCCAGCGCGGCGGACAGCTTGACCCAGAATGGAACCTCCAGGTCCGACTGGAACTCCCCGGCGACCAGCGCCATCGTGATGATCCCCATCGCCTTCTGCGCGTCGTTGGTTCCGTGGGAGAACGCCTGCATCGAAGCGGTCGCGATCTGGCCGAAGCGGAAATATTTATTGACGCTGTGGGGGCTCGCCTTGGCGAACATATACTTCAGGATCGTCATCAGGATAAATCCCATGGCAAACGCGATCAGCGGGGAGAAGATCAGGCCCTGAACGATCTTGATAAAACCGGAGGGGTTGATCCCGTCCATGCCTGCCGACATGACGACCGCTCCCGCCAGCGAACCGATCAGCGCGTGGGAGGAAGAGGACGGAATGCCGAACCACCACGTGACCAGGTTCCAGATGATCGCGGCGATCAGCGTGGCGATAACGACTTCGAGCCCGTGTTCAAGCTTCGCGGGATCGGCGACCGAACCCCCGATCGTCTTCGCGACCCCCGTAAACGTCATGGCGCCCACGAAGTTCATAACAGCCGCAAGCAAGATCGCCACCCGCGGGGTCATCGCCCGGGTCGAGATCGACGTGGCAATGGCGTTGGCCGTGTCGTGAAACCCGTTGATGAAGTCGAAAGCCAGCGCCAGAAATACGATCAGTCCAATAATAATCAGCATTTGATCCATACGGTTTCAGGCCTCTTTACGAATTTCGCATAATGATCGTTTCCAGCGTGTTCGCGACATCTTCGCAGCAATCGGTCGCTTCTTCGAGCATTTCGTACAGCTCTTTTTTCTTGATCAGCTCGATCGGGTCCTTCACTTCGATGAACAACTGCTTGATCGAAATCCGCAAAATATCGTCGGCTTCGTTCTCCAGTTCGTTCAGCCTGATTGCATGCTCCCGGATCGGCAGCAGCTTCTTGGACGACAGCAGCACCATCGCGTCGCGGATTTCGCGGGCGCAGCGAAGCAGGATGTCGGCCATGCGGATGACGGAATCGTCGACGGAACGGAGGTTGTACATGTCGAAACGCGAAGCGACGGCCTCCATCTCGTCAAGCACGTCGTCGAGGGAACCCGCCAGCGCCAGGATGTCCTCGCGGTCGATCGGCGTCAGGAACGTCTTGTTCAACTCCGTCACAATGCGGTGGATGCAGCGATCGCCTTTGGTCTCGTACTCCTTCATCGTTTTCGCCACTTCCGCCGGATCGATCTGTTTGCTCAACGACTGGGCAAAATACTCCGCGGAAGCCAGGATGTTCAGCGAAATTTCCTCCAACGTGTCAAAGAAGACATCTTTTTTCTTGGCAAGCATGGTTCTCCGGTTTCCTCTCTTTTGTCAAAAAATGCGAGTTTCGTCTCAAACCCTTACTATCTTACCACACTCGCAAAGAGGATGTTAAGTTTACGTAAAGATCCGCGAAAAATAGTTTTGGGACGTTGGAAAAGCTGGATTGAGTTCCCTTATTATGCGTCGTTTTGGGCTTTATATGTTGTGAGGTCGGCGGCTCGGCTTGGGGAAATCCTGGCTCCTCCCCTGCATGGAGCGGAGCCCGATACGCGGCCGTCCCGACGGCGTCAGTCTTCCCGTTCGATGACAAGCCCCTCCACGTGCTTGCGGCTCATCAGACGCTTCTTCTTGCGGTTCTCCTTCGTTTCGAACACGATGTCCATATCGTAGTTGTCCGGGTACAGCCGGTCCCGCTCGATAAAGAGCTGAACGCGCTTCGCGGCGACCTCCACCCGATTGCGCCGTATCATGACGACCATCCGCCCGCGCTCATCCTCCGGAGCGACCACGACGCCGATCTGACCGAGATACGGAATCTTCACCATGCCGCCGGTCTGCGGCTTGCGCCGGACCGGTTCCTCCGGCACCGTCTCTTCGCCGCCGGCGGGCTTCCTCCGTCTCGGCCAGCTTGGCTTCGATCGCGCGCAGAACACCGACCGGCTCCATCGCTTCGGCCAGTTCCCGGCCGGGATGGGTGACGGTGAGCTCGGCGACGAGCTGTTTGACGCGGTGAAATTCCAATAGGGTTAACGTTTTATCGGATACAAGGTTAAGGGAAGTCATGAGGGATCGCTCCTTCGCTTCGAATGGGCGCCGCGGCTTTTCGGCCAATAAAAAAAGGCGAAGAGAACGCGAAATACGCGTCACTCTCCGCCTGCGGGACAGAGATCGGTTGTCGCCGTTCTTCATCGATCTCCGCGTCCCTCTCCAAGCCGGGTGAATGCATCGCTCCGAAGAAACGGCTCCGCCGTCCGGACATCAGGACGGAACGCCGCTTCCCGCCGCCAGATCAGAGCGGGCGTACAGCCCGGGCAACAGCCATTCCGATCAGGCGAACAAGACGGCGCCATATCGACTCATCGCCGCCATCGGCCGCGTCTCCGGGCGCGCAAGCGCATTCGGGCAGCCGCGGCGCGCGAGGCCGGATGGGCTCCCTTCCCGGATGGGCACGGAATATGAAGCTCAACGAAAGCCGGAAGTCAAGCGGGCAAAGCCGCTCCGGACGGCCGGGGAACTTTTTTACAGCCTTTCCGCCGTTCACAGAATCCCGTTCTTATGGTATGCTACGGATTGACAATCGAAGAAGAAAATCCGGCAGATGCCGACCCGTCGGCGAAGCCGGGAGAGGTTCGCAAACTCCCTCTATAAAAAACTAAGGAAAACGAACGCGCACCGCTTCGTTTTATTTCGTTTTGTTCCCGTAGAGGCAAGTTTCCTGAATCTCGTTCTTCGTAGCCGCAGCCGGCCGACCGCCGGACGCGAACACAAGGAGGAGATTTTTTTATGCCTGCCGGAAGAAGCGCGGAAGACATGCCGAATGTCACCCTGCTCGGCAATCAGGGAACCCGTTACCCTGACCGGTACGCCCCCGAGGTGCTGGAGACGTTCGACAACAAGCATCCGGGACGCGACTATTTCGTCAAATTCAACTGTCCGGAATTCACCAGCCTGTGTCCCGTGACGGGCCAGCCCGACTTTGCGACGATCTATATCTCTTACATCCCGAACGTTAAGATGGTGGAGAGCAAGTCGCTCAAGCTGTATTTGTTCAGCTTCCGCAATCACGGCGATTTCCATGAGGACTGCGTCAATATCATCATGAACGACCTGATCGCGCTGATGGACCCCCATTACATCGAAGTGTGGGGCAAATTCACCCCGCGCGGCGGCATCTCGATCGATCCGTACTGCAACTGGGGCAGACCGGGCACCAAATACGAAAAAATGGCGGAATACCGGCTGCTCAACCACGACCTGTATCCCGAGAAAGTCGACAACCGATAGGAGCTGACCCCACCATGAAAGCGATCCTGATCGGATTGTATCTGGCCGCCATAGCGGGGGCCAACGTGCTCACCGCCAAGTTCGCGCCGCTGGAATTCGGGTCGATGCTCGTGCCTGCCGGAACGTTCCTGATCGGCGCGACGTTTATGCTGCGGGACTTCGTGCAAAAGGCGATCGGCCGACGCAACACGTATAGGGCGATCGCGGCGGCGATGGCGCTGTCGGCGGTCACCTCCTACGCGCTTGGCGATACGCTGTGGATCGTGTTCGCTTCCGCCGTGACGTTTATGTTGTCCGAGACGGCGGACACGGAAATATTCACGAAGCAACGCGGATCGATGGCGCGGAGGGTGCTGTTCAGCGGCCTCGTCGGCGGCAGCATCGACAGCGCCGTGTTCGTCCTTGTGGGCTTGTCTCCGCTAGGCGCGGGCTTCCTGCCCTGGGAAGCGATATGGCAGGCCATTGCCGGGCAGATGCTATTGAAGGCGGCCATGCAGGCGCTTGGAGCCGCAGCTCTGGTGCTGGCCGCCGGCCGCAAGCCGGTCGCCGGTTGACCGCTTGCGGGCGGGGAAGCCGAGCGGACGGCCGCTTGCCGCGCACGGTTTCCGCCATTGACAAAGAGTGCGCCCCCATGATGGGGGACGCACTCTTTGTGTTTCCTATTCGTCCGACGCCCGGATCGCCGCTCCCGGCGAAAGCTTCAGCGCGGCCCGGGCCGGGCCGATATTCAGCAGCGCCGCCGCCAGCAGCAGCACCGCGATAATCGGGATCAGCATCTCATAAGGGTACTGCACCTCAATCGCGCGTCCCGTCGGATTGTCCGCCCCCAGCAGCATGCGGACGAAACCCATGGCGCCGGTCGCCCCGATCAGCCAGCCGGTGAACAGTCCCGCCCAACCGATCGTCGTCCCCTCAAGCAAAAACATCTGGGACAGATGGCGTCCGGACAGTCCGGCGCAACGCATCATGGCAAGCTGTTTGCCGCGTTCGCGCACCGAGCGGAACTGGACGATCGCCAATCCGCATAGGCCGATCACCCCGGAAGCGAGGCTGAAGGCGACAAAGCTGCGGAACAGCTGTCTATTCATAAACTGCTCCGCCCCCTTATCCGCATAAGGAACGGTGAAGCCGATTACGCCGTTTACGGCGAATCGTTCCTCCAGCTTGTGAACGAGCTCGATATTTTTGTAGTCGAACGCGAGCAGCACGTACCCCAGCTTGGATTGACCCGGCCAGCGGGTTCCGTACGGCTTCCATTGCTTATGCACCTCGGGGTGCACAAATGTTGCCGAGTACAGATCCATCGCGTCTCCCGCGTGCGATTCCGGCTGCGCAAAGCCGGCCACGACAAACTCCCGCTCCATGATCGGGACCCAAGTTTCGTCTGCGAATCTCGGTTTCGACTCGTAGATCGGAATCTTGACGGTGTCTCCCGCTTTGACGGCTATGTTCCTGCCGGATACGGACGTCGGCTGGCCGGAATGGCCCCTGTAAGACAGAGGCAGCACGATATACTTGGGATCGGTCATCACCGCCTCCCAGGCTTGCCGGTCGTCCGCAAACAGCTGTGCCCGCTCGGCCAGCTTCAATACGCCACCGTCCAACAGCTCCGGCGTGACGGCAAGAATGGACTGCGCCGTTCCCCTCTCGGTCAGCAGCGCCATGTACGGCTCGACGGCGGCTTTCGCCTGAACGGCGCCCGCGATATCGGGATCGGAACCGGCCAGCGCCAGAATGCGCTCCCGCGACTCCGGCGTGCTGTACGGAACCGCGGCGCTGAAGCCGTACATCGTCATATCGTTTTGGTCGACGTCGTTTATCCGCAGCGTCATGTTGAATACGATTGACGTGAACGAAGCCGCCATCATCAGCAAGGCGAATAGCAGGGAGATGGCGTAGGTGCGCCCCGGCTTGCGCTTCGGGTAACGGACGGCGAGCAGGATGGACGCGTTGGACAAGCCCGTGCGTCCCAGCAGCGCGGACAGCCATCTGTCCGAATGCGAGATCGCCGACAGCACAAGATACAGCCCCGCGGCGCAAGCCGCCAGCCACGTTCCGAACAGCGTCAGCACGTCGCTGGTCGCGACCTCCTCCGGCCCTTCCCCGAACGCGACTCCAAGATGGACGGCGACGATCGCAACAGCCAGGAGGGTAGACAGACGCGTCGCCCTTCTGTTTCCCTTGGACATGCGCTCCCGGTCGGGCATGGCTCCGCGCAACGCCTCGACGATCGGCGTGTGCGACAGCTTGTGCGCGACCCGCGCGGCGAGCGCGATCAGAAACAACAGGATCGCCCCGCCGACAACCGCAAGACCGGCAGGCGAGACGGACACGCCAATCGGGATATTCGCGCCGGACATGCGCGCCAGCGTGTCGGAGAAGGCGCCATAGAACGCATAGACCAGACCGCCGCCAGCCAGTACGCCGACCGCGATGCCGAACGCCGTGGAGAGCAGCGACAACAGGCCGGACTCGGCCATGAAAATGGCGGATATTTGCCTCCGGGACAAGCCGATCGCCCTTAACACCCCGAACAGCTCGCGGCGCGATTCGCCCAGCATCAGCATGATCTGATGCATCAGCACGGCGCCCGACAGCACCGCGACGCCGCTGATCGCCATGAACACGTACAAGATGTCCTTCATATTCGCCCGATCCGACATGAACTTTTTCGTATTGTGCGGTTCGTACTTCGCATCCGGATTCAAATACGGAAAAGGCTCGGGAGTTTCGGGCGCGCGCCCGGGACGACCGGCCAGAATGGCATCGTAAACGCCGCTTTCGTCGCCCTGCCATTTGCGCATCGCGGACTCGCTCAGCAGAACCGTCGCCTGATACTGCGCCAATCCGCCCCGGTATCCCGTCAACCCGCTCTCTTCCGCGATATAGGAGACCCGGAACAGCTTATCCTCGCCCGACTCCCCCCGCAGCTTGACGGCATCGCCGATCCGCAGGCCCAACGTTGCCGCGCTGGCGGCGTCGATCACCAGCTCGTCGTCCCTGAGCGTCAGCGACCACATCTCCGGATGGCCTGGGTCCAGCCGTTTGCCTCGTTCCCATGGGAGGCCCACGACCAGTGCATTGGGGAGAGCCCCCCGCGCTTGTCCGGAAGCGTCCAGCGCCAGAACGGAAGCGGGGGCCTGCAGGACGGGGAGCCCTTCGATTCCGGGATCGCGCTCCTTCATCTCGTCCAGCACGGCCGCGGCGAGCTCCGGCGTCATCGCTCCGTCCGGACCTTTGGCGGTCAGCTCCCATTCGATCGGGCCGAACCGCTGGTTCAGCCACCGCTCCTGGCTATGGTCGACCGACATGTAGAGCACCGCCGAGACCGTAATCAGGACAGCCCCGATGGAGCCGCCCACGACGGACAACAGCGTCTGGCGAAGCTGCTTGCGCAGGTTCTGCCAAGCCATCTTCCAGATCAGAGCCGATCCCATCATCGCGAAGAAACCTCCCTCGCCAAGCCCGCGGCCGGATCGGCCGGCCCGTTCCTCGCGGCACGGTCTCCGTGGTCGAGAATCCGCCCGTTATGCATCGCAATCGTACGGTCGGTCTGCTCCGCTACGCGCGGATCGTGGGTGACGATGACGATTGTCGTATTCAAGTGACGGTTCAGCATGCGCAGCAGTCCGATCACCTGCTCGGACGTATCGCTGTCCAACGCTCCCGTCGGCTCGTCGGCCCAGATGACGTCCGGCTCCCCGGCTACCGCCCTCGCGATGGCGACGCGCTGGTTCTGACCGCCGGACAGCTCATAGGGATACCGTCTCGCCTTCGTCTCGAGACCGACCTGCTTCAGCGCTTCGACCGCGCGCCGGTCCGCCTCCTGACGCGTCAGGCCCCTCGCGATCAGCGGGAGAGCGACATTCTCCGCCGCCGTCAGTACGGGCACCAGATGGTACGCCTGGAAGATGAACCCCATGCGCTCCAGGCGGACGCGGGAGAGCTCCTTGTCGTCCAGCTTGTGCAGCGGCCGGTCGCCGAACCATACTTCGCCGCCGCTCATCCGGTCGATACCCGCCAGCAGTTGCAGCAGCGTCGTCTTCCCGCAGCCGGACGGGCCCATGATCGACACCATCTCCCCGCGGCCGATCTCCAGATCGACCTCCCGGAGAGCCTTCGTGGCCGCTTCGCCGCGGCCGTACGTCTTGCTCAGCGCGATTGCGCGAATCATATGCGATAACCTCCCCGCGATAACGTTTCACGATCAGAGGATATCAAAAGCATGTGCAGAGCTCATGAAGCAGATGTGCAGAACTTGTGCAGATTCACCGTCTCCCCCCGAACGGGCGTCCGCCCCGTCAGTCCTGCTTCATGACGGGCAGCTCCAGCGTAAATACGGCCCCTTCGCCCCAACGGCTAGCCGCTTCGAGCCGGCCTCCATGTGCGACCGCGTATTCCTTGGCGATGGCCAGCCCGAGGCCGAGGCCGCCTTCCTTGCGCCCTTGCCTCGGCCCGGAGCCCCGGTAGAACCGCTCGAACACCCGGGGCAGCTCCTCCTCCTCGATGCCGAAGCCGTCGTCGGACACCGTCACCCTGATCCGGTCGCGGCCGGACAATGCGGCGGACACGTTCACGGCAGACCTGGCGTGGCGGATCGCATTGCCGACCAGATTGACGACGATCTGCTGCAGCCGGACGGGATCGGCATACGCCATCAGCTCCTGCGGCGCGTCCAGCTTCACCGCGATCCCCCGTTCTTCCGCCTCCAGCCCCAGCGCGTCGACCACGCCTCCGAGCAGCTCCGCCATCCGGCACCACCGCTTCTCCAGGCGCAACCGGCCCGACTCGGCAAGGGACAGCTCCTGCATGTCCCGCACCAGCTTCGACATGCGGTACGTCTCGTCGTGCAGCGACGCCAGCTTGTCGGGCGGCAGCGCCGTCCCCGCCAGGAGAGCTTGCTCCAATTGGGCTCGCATGACCGCAAGCGGCGTTCTCAGCTCATGGGCGATGTCCGCCACCATCGTGCTGCGGACCGTCTCCAGCCGATGAATCCGCAGCGCCAACCGGTCGAGAGCCTCCAGCGCATCGCCGGGGTCGGCTCCGCTGCCGGCCGTCTCCCCGCGCCCCGGTTCGGCCGCCAGCTCCGCCGCCTTGCGCGCGATCGCCCGGAGAGGCTTCGCCGCGGCCTTGCGCCAGCGTGCGGAAGCGAACGCCCACAGACCGCCCGTGGCCAATACCGCCGCCGCCGGAAACAAAAAAACGGCGCGATCCGGCCGGCCGCCGATCTCCGCCGACGTGTAGCCCACGATCCGGCCGTCGACGATTACGGGCAAGGCCCGTCCGGCCGCCGGCCCGCCGGTCTCTCCGTACGCCAGCACCGGCGTCGCGCCGTCCGCCTCCCAGATCGCGAGGCTCGACGTTCCCAGCTGCCGGAACCGCTCCCAATCAGCGGCCATCGCCTGCCCGACCGGCTGCCAGCTCCCCGCCAGCCGGTATTGGGCCGAAGCATAACTGTTCCAGAGCAGCCCCAGCCGTTCCGACTCCCGCTCCGCCGCGCGGTGCTGGAGCCACATGCCGGCCCCCAGCGCGCACGCTCCCGCAACCAGCGCCGCCAGCATGCCGCAAGCGATGCCGGCAAGCCGCCCCATCAGCCAAGGCCGCCCGCTCCGATCCTCCGCGCGAACCGTATCTCCGCTCATCAGCCGTTCACACCCCTTCGGCGAATTTGTAGCCGACGCCGTAGACGGTGTGAATGTAGACGGGATCGGCCGGATCGTCGCCAAGCTTGCGCCGCAGATTGCGGATGTGCGAATCCATCGTGCGCTCGTAGCCCACATACGCGTCCCCCAGCGCCTCGTCCATGAGCTGCATGCGGGTAAACACCCGGCCGGGATGCGCAGCCAGCTTCGCGAGCAGTTGGAACTCCGTCCGCGTCAGGTCGAGAGGCTTGTCCTTCAGCCTCGCTTCGAACTTGACGGGATCGATCGTCAACTCCCCGCGGCGGATAATCTCCTCCTCGCCGGCCGCCTCGTCCGCCGCCGGGAACCGGGAACCGCCCTCGGCGCGCCGCAGCACCGCCTTGATCCTCGCGGCCAATTCGCGCAGCCCGAACGGCTTCGTCAAATAATCGTCCGCCCCGATCTCCAGGGCGAGTACCTTGTCGAACTCGTCTCCTTTGGCCGTCACCATGATGACGGGAATGCGCCATTGCCGCTGAATGAGCTTGCAGGCCTCAAGGCCGTCGATTCCGCCCGGCACCATCCAATCGAGCAAGACGAGATCCGGCTTCTTGTCCTTCAGCAGCGCCAGCAGTTCCGGCCAAGTCGCCGCCCCCCGCACCGTATAGCCTTGCCCGCGCAAAAAATCCGCGCATTCCTCCAGCAGCAGCCGTTCGTCTTCGAGCCACACCAGATCCCAGCCGCTCATCGCGCCATTCCCGCTCCTTCCGGTTTCGACATTCGTTTCACCTATTTTAAAAAAAAGGAACCCCCGGCGTCCAGTTGCCGAAAGTTCCTGCAGGTCAGACTTTGTCGTTCGAATACGGAACGCGGGAATCGACCGTCAGCTTCAGACAGTCCCCCTCCGCGCTCCATCCGGGCGAGCCGGTGTCGTACAGCCAATACTTGCGAATCGTCTCGCCGTCCGGACCGGGCACGAAATGAAACAGATTCAGCTCGTCGCGGCAGCGTTCGATCTCGCGAAGCGCGGTTTCGGGCACGCCCGAGACCGTTACCGTCCATCGGCCCGCGTCTTCCTCCAGCCGGAACGGACAACCGGACGCGGCCGTATCGAGAAGCAGCCGGCCCACAATATGCTTCACCAGCAGACGTTCCATCGCCAACCTCCTGTCCAGACAAATCGCTCGGCAGCGGAGCCGCGTCTTTCTTCACCCTCACGTTCAGCTCCGGCGCGCGTTCAATCCGGGCGGCGTCGCGGCGGCCCGGACCGATATCCCGCTCCGTCAGCCGCAGGGCGCCTTTCGAGCGCCGTCAAGGCAAATCGATCAGCATGAAGGTCGCTCCCGACGGCGACGCGATTTTCAGTTCGGGGGTCTGCTCGATCCGCGCCGCATCCCGGCGGCCGAGTCTCGCCTCTCCGTTCAGAGCCAGCTCGCCTTCGATGACGAACACATAGATGCGCCGGCCCTCGGGCTGCGTGAACGTTAACTCGCGTCCGGCGTCCAGCTCCGACAAATAGATCGTGAGATCCTGGTGGATATGGGCGACGCCCTCGCCCGATTGATGCGAGACGACCGGCAGCAGCGCGTTGCGAAGCTTGGCGGTGTCGTAGCGGGTGGCCTCGTAGGAAGGCTCAAGTCCGCGCACCGCCGGAGTGAACCAGAGCTGCAGGAAATTCACTTCCTCGTCGCCAGGGTTGACCTCGGAATGCACGATGCCCGTTCCCGCCGACATCCGCTGCACTTCGCCCCAGGACGTAACGGCCGTTTTCCCCGTGCTGTCCTCATGCTTCAACCGGCCGCGCAGCACGACGGAGACGATCTCCATCTCGCGGTGCGGATGCGCGCCGAAGCCGCGGCGACCCTGCACGATATCATCGTTGAACACGCGCAGAGGTCCGAACTGGACGTTGTCCGGATCGTAGTATTCGGCGAACGAGAAGCTGAAGCTGCTCCGGAGCCAGCCGTGGTCGGCGGTATATCGGGAAGAGGCGGGATAGACGTTGATCATCCGAAAACGCTCCTTTATCTTAATTTTAAGATTTCATGCAAAGCGATTATAACATATTCCCCGGCGGAAACCAACTACGCACGGACCCGCCATAAAAATAAAGAGCGAGTTCTCCCTTGAAGTGACCCCGCAAAGTTAGTCATGTCTAACAATGGGGGTGCGGTTCAGAGCTCGCTCTTTTTGATTGCCCGTTCCGCCCGCGCGACCTGTCAATTGCGGCTGCGCAGCTTCGCGAGAAGGCGCAGAATCTCCAGATACAGCCACACCAGCGTAACCAGCAAGCCGAACGCGCCGTACCACTCCATGTATTTCGGAGCTCCGGCATGGGTTCCCGATTCGATGAAGTCGAAGTCGAGCACCAGATTCAGCGCGGCGACCGTCACAATGACGAGCGAGACGCCGATGCCGATCCAGCCCGTATCGTGGAGGAAGGGCACGCTATGGCCGAAGAAGCTCAGGATGAAGTTGATCAGATAGACGATGGCGATCCCCATCGTCGCGGCGAACACGCCGAGCTTGAAGTTCTCCGTCGCGCGGATAATGCGGGTCTTGTACGCAAGCAGCAGGGCGATAAATACGCCGAACGTGATCATGACCGCCTGCAGCGTAATCCCTTCGAAACGGGATTCGTAAGCGGCGGAAATGGCGCCGATGAACAGGCCTTCCAGCGCCGCATAGATCGGAACCGCCACCGGCGACACCGACGGCTTGAAGCTGATGATCAGCGCGAGCACCAGGCCGCCGATTGCTCCTCCGATGGCGTAGGGGACCACATTGCGGCCGTCGAAATGCATAAACCACATGACAAACGCCGCTCCGAGCAAAATCGCCAGCGTAATAAACGCTTTGTTAACCGTGCCGTCCAGCGTCATCGCGCCGCCGGCATACGAACCGTGTCCGTAACGCCGGAACGTGTTCTCATTGAGAGTGGGGTTGCCGCTCCGTCCGATATTCATTCGAAGGTTCACCTCGATCCAATTTTCCCCATTTTACCATGTTTGCGGTTTTATCGTAAGCCGCGCGCCACAAAATCTTCCGCCGCTTCAAACCGCAAGGCGCAAGACGGCCAGCACAGCGAGATGCGCCGGATAAAACGATCGCCAGACCCAGCTCGGCACCCGCGCCCGCTCCGCAGCTTTCCACCCTTCCGGCCAATACGCCAGCACGAACGTCGGCAGCAGGCTCGCCGGCTGAATCCACCAGCCCTTCCAGGCGATAAACAGCACATCCAGCGCCGCATGCAGCAGCAGCATCCAGCCTCCTTGCGCATAGCGGTAAATGAGCACAAGCGCCAGCCCGTAAGCGCCGTAGTCGAACGGGATCGTCTCCAGAAACAGCACGCCCGCGATCGCCAGCAGCGCCTGGTAGGAGGACTTGTCGAACCGGTCCAGCAGCGCGAGCAGGCAGAGGGAGACGAGCAGCGTGCCGACCGCGTTGATCTCCCAGACGCCGAAGGCCGCCGAGAACGGCAGTTGGGCCGCGGCGGCGATCGCCAGCAGGCGCAGCATGTAGCGGGGAATCGACCGCGTCCGTCTGTATCCGGCCACAAGCGCATAAGCGTAGATCGGGAACGCGATGCGGCCGATCAGCCGCCAGGTCACGTCGTCCGGGAAAAACAAGGCGCCGATATGATCGATCAGCATCGTGATCATCGCGATAGGCTGCATCGTCCGGATTCCTCCTTTCCGCCTTCCTTCGAGGGGCTCGTCAAGCCGTGCGCCGCAGCGTTCTCCGCCGCAACGGCATCGAATTCGGCAGCGCTTCCCTCAGAACCGCATACGATCCGGAACCCGGAGCCGGGGCCGCTTCCCGCTTCTTACGTCCGAACATATCCGGTCAGCCTCCTCATGATCCGCTCGAACCGGTTCCACTCCTCCGTCATCGCGGCGAGGGCGCTTCGGCCCGATTCCGTTATGGCGTAATATTTGCGCCGGGGACCGGCTTCCGACGATTGCCAGTAGCTCTCGACGTATCCCTGCAGCTCCAGCCGCTTGAGAGCCGGGTACAGCGTGCCCTCCCCAAGCTGCAAATACCCTTCGCTATCGGCTTCGATGCGCTGGGCGAGCTCGTACCCGTACATATCCCGCTGCGACAGCAGGCTCAGCAGGATCACTTCCGTGCTGCCTTTGACCAGTTCCGTTTTGCCCATGAGTGGCGCCTCCGTCCGCGGCGTCAAGCCGCATCGGTTAGAATTAACTATATCGTAATCCGATATAGTTAATTCTGTCAATCCGTTTTTCCGCCGGCAAGGATGCTGCCGGAAGGCGCAAGCGCGGGCGAACCGGCTCCGCCCGGAGCTTGTTGTCACCGCTTGTTCATTGGGCAAGCTCCGGGCGGCATGGTACACTTAAATCGACATTTTTAATATAAAAGGAGATTAAGTCGCTATGCTTCGCACACCGCTCGGCCGATTCCGTCTCATCGGCATCCTGGAAGGCATCTCGTACTTGCTGCTGCTGTTCGTCGGCATGCCTTTGAAATATGGGGCGGACCTCCCCGTGGCCGTCACCGTTACCGGCGCTTTGCACGGCGTCCTGTTCGTCCTGTACGTCCTGGCGCTCATCTACGTCAAATTCGCCGACCGCTGGAGCTACGGGCTTGCGATCGGCGCGTTCCTGGCCTCCCTGCTGCCGTTCGGCAACTTCGTTCTGGACGCGCGGTTGCGGAAGCGCCAATCGCATCGCTGACGATTCGGCACCCGCGAACCGCAAGGTGCTTCCTTGCGCCCGTCTCCCGGACCGTTCCCGGAAACGGAAAAACCGGAGGTTGATCGGCAGCCGACCAACCCCCGGTTTATATTCTTCCTGTGTCGGCTCGCGGCTTAACCTTCGGGCATGCGGAACAATAGCAAGCAGCATGTTTTCCGCATGCGGACCGGGCGATCCGGAGAAGATGCCGCACCGCCTTGGAACCGGGATTTGTAACGGAATTGAAACATCGTTTTCATCTTTCTTTAATATAGTTGGCCTATACTAAGACTCGACCCCCTTTTTCGATATATAGATCTTGATGAACCCGCGGCGGTATGCCACGGGTTCCTTTTTTTTCGTCTAGGCTTCGCCCAACAACTCGCGCCAGGCCTTGGTCAGAACCGATACGCCCTCCTCCAGCTCCCGTTCCGATAGCCCCCCGAAGCCGAGCAGAACGGCGGGATCGTCGTCCGGTGCGGGCGGCTTCAGCGAATAAGGCGAGACGGGATATACTCGCACGCCGTTCGCCAGAGCGGACTCGATCAGTTGATCTTCGCCGGGCGCTCCCCGCACGCGCAGCACAAGGTGCAGCCCCGTTCCCGTGCCGACGATCTCGACTCGTGAACCGAACGCGCGGACGATGGCCGCTACAAACGCGTCATGCTTGCGCCGGTACAGCGCCCGCATCCTCCGCATATGACGGCCGAAGTCGCCGGACTCCATGAACAACTGCAGCGTCCGCTGCAAGATGGGCGAAGCGAGCTGGTCGTAGCTGTGGCGGCGGTCGCGGAACCTCCGGAGCAGAGCCGGCGGAAGCACGAGGTAACTGAGCCGGAACGCCGGCGACAACGCGCGGGAGAACGTTCCCAGATATACGACCCGCCCGTGGCGGTCCTTCCCTTGCAGCGACGGGATCGGCCTGCCGGCGTAACGGAATTCGCCGTCGTAGTCGTTCTCGATGATCCATGCGCCGGTCTGTTCGGCCCATTGCAGCAGCTTGGCGCGTTTCGCCGCCGACAGCGTCATGCCGTAGGGGAATTGATGCGACGGCGTCGTGTAGACGGCGCCAGCGCCGGAATCGGCCAGCTCGCCGACCGCCAGACCGTCCGGCTCTAGCGTCAACGGCCGGACGGCGAACCGGTGCTGGCGGAGCAGTGCGATGACGCCGTCGTTCACCGCCGCCTCCGCGGCGATCGTCCCGACATCGTCCCGCAGCAGTTGAAGCAGCAGGTCGAGCGAATGATACGTGCCCGCCCCGATGACGATCTGCTCTGGTTCGCAGCGGACGCCGCGGATTTGGTGGAGATAGGAGGCGACGGCGGCCCGCAGCTCCGGCTCGCCCTGCAGATCGCCATACAGCAGCACGCGGCCGTTCTCCGGCACCAGCACGCGGTTCATGTAGCGGCGCCACTTGGCGAGGGGGAAGCTGGCGAGATCGACGCGGCCGTAGCCGAAGTCATAACGGACGGCCGACGGATTCCGGCCGCCGTCGTGATAAGCGCGCGGCAAGGCCGAGCCGGAGGGGGCGGGCTTCGTCCGGCTCATGGGCAGCCGCCGTTCTCCTTCGGACTCGGCAGCCAGATCGGCGGCGAACAGGCCGCTGCGGGGGCGGCTGACGACGTAGCCTTCGGCGGCCAACTGCTCGTACGCCAGCGAGACCGGCGTCCGGCTGACGCCCAGATATCCCGCCAGGCGGCGCACCGATGGCAGCCGAACGTTCGCCGGGATTCGTCCGAAGACGATCTCGGCGCGGATGTACCGGTACAACTGAAGGTACAGCGGCTCCCCGGATGTAGGGTCCAGCTCCGGCGTCAGTTCGATCATGGCAGGTTCCTCTCCTTATTGTCTGGAATCGGGGATGAATCGCAATCTGTCACTTGCAAAATTTCGATTCTGTGCATTTTATCAATGACAATTTGGCGATATCGTCAGAATATACGAAGGAGGGATTGTATGTCTATCGCATTGCCTCATATTCTGCAGCTCGAGCCGTACAAGCTCGGCGAGCAGCCGCCCGAGTGTGCCCAAGCCGTCAAGCTGAACCAGAACGAGAGCCCGTATCCGCCTTCGCCGAAGGTGGCGGAAGCGCTGCGGCGCATCGGCGAGGAAGCGCTGCGGCGGTACCCGGACCCGGAATGCCGGGAACTGCGAGCGGCCCTGGCGGAGCGGCTCGGCGCCGAACCCGGGCAGTTGTTCGTCGGCAACGGCTCCAGCGAGATCATCTCGCTGATCGCCAAGGCGTTTCTCGGCTCGGGAGGCGTGCTGGCGATGCCCGATCCGTCGTTCGGGCTGTACTTGACGGCGGCCGCCGCCTGCGGGGGCCGTGCGGTGCCCGTGCCGACGCGGGACGACTTCACGGTGGATACCGACGCGCTGCTGGCCGTCGGGGCCAAGGTGATCGCCCTCGTGAATCCGAACGCGCCGACCGGACTGCCGCTGCCCGTATCCGAGATCGACCGGCTGGCGGCGGCCCACCCCGGGCTGCTCGTCGTCGACGAGGCTTATATCGACTACGCGGAACCAGGAACGTCCGCCTTGCCGCTGCTTGACCGCCGTCCGAACCTGCTCATACTGCGCACGTTCTCCAAGTCGTACGCGCTGTGCGGAGCGCGCGTCGGGTACGCCGTCGGGGGGCGGCCTCTGATCGAAGCGCTGGAGCGGGCCCGCGATATATACAACGTCAACGCCGTCAGCCGCGCGCTGGCCTTGGCGGCGTTAAGCGACGAGGCTTACCTGCGGGAGACGACAGCCGCCGTCCGCGCCACGCGGGACCGGTGCGCCGGCGAGCTGCGCCGGCTGGGCTGCGGCGTGCTGCCGTCGCAGACGAATTTTCTGCTTGTGCAGCCCCCCGTGCGCCGGGATCAGCGCGACGCCTCCGCAAGCGCCGCTTCGCTGGCGGCCAGCTTGCGGGCGGCGGGCATCTACGTCCGCCGCTTCGCCGATCATCCGCGTCTGAGCGACCGCCTCCGCGTCTCGATCGGCACGGATTCGGAGATGGACGCCTTCCTCTCGCACGTGGAGCAATGGCTGGCCAACCGCCGCGATTGAACCTGCGCCGTCCGGCATCGGGCCGGTGAGCCCCCTTTTTGGGGCATCCTCCTGGATGCAAGCCGACTCCTGTCCAACAGGAGCCGGCTTGTTTTATTTCAGGCGATTTTCCCGTACGGGGGCGCTTCATGATACGGCCGGCTTTTTTGTGGCATAAATAAATCGGGGCCGGAGAGAGAACCCTCCATGTAAAAGGCGAGAGATTCAGTCTGGCGAACAGATTCGCCGCCCTACCAATCTTAAACCTTTGAATTTGACGATAAAACCGTCCAAAATCTAAAAATTTAACGGATTTTGACCGAATTTCAGCCGAAAAATTTGTATATGCAGGTTACATCCTGTATACTTATAGATACTTGAAACTACTTAGAGGGAGGGCATAGACGTTGTATGGATCATATGATTTTTGAGGTGGGCACAGCGTTGCTGCTGGTTGCCATCGCTTCTGTGCTTGCCGGAAAGCTCAAGTTTTCCATCATTCCGTTCCTGATCGTGCTCGGAATGATTGTCGGGCCGCATGCCCCGACCATCGGAATTCTTGACTTCAAGTTCATAGAAAGCCAGGAGATCATCGATTTTCTAGGGCGGATCGGCGTCCTGTTCCTTCTCTTCTATCTGGGGCTTGAATTCTCGGTTCAGAAACTGATCAAATCCGGCCGCAACATCGTGTTTGGCGGAAGCATTTACGTTCTGCTGAACTTCACCTTGGGGCTGGCCTACGGTTTTCTGATCGATTTTCCGTTGTACGAGACGCTTATTATCGCGGGGATGCTGTCGGTCTCGTCCACCGCGATCGTCGCCAAAGTTCTGGTCGATCTGCGGCGCACCGGCAACTCTGAAACCGAATTGATCTTGGGGATGATCCTGTTCGACGATATTTTCCTGGCCGTGTTCCTTTCCGTCATGTCCGGCTTGTTGCTGGGCGGAGCGACTTCGATCGGGGGCGTTCTGGTGTCCGTCGGAATATCGCTCGCCTACATGCTGCTGTTTTTCGTTATCGCGCGCAAAGGAACGCCGATTTTAAACAAGCTGCTCAATATTACGTCCAACGAAATTTTTATTATCGTCGTATTTTCCGCGCTGTTCTTTATCGCCGGTTTTTCCGAGAAGCTGCACGTCGCCGAAGCGATTGGCGCGCTGCTGTTCGGTTTGGCGCTGTCGGAGACGGAACACAGCAAGCGCATCGAGCACCTGGTCGTGCCGTTCCGGGATTTCTTCGGGGCGATCTTCTTCTTCAGCTTCGGGCTGAGCATCGACCCGCTTACGCTGGGAAGCGCCATCTGGCTCGCGCTCGGTGCCGTGGTGCTGACGATGGTGGGCAACGTAACGGCCGGCATGATCTCCGGACGCCGAGCCGGACTGTCTCACAAGGCTTCCACAAATATTGGCTTGACGATTATGGCCCGGGGCGAGTTTACTATTGTCGTAGCCAATTTGGGTATAGCCGCCGGATTGATGCCGGTCCTGAAGCCTTTCTCCGCGCTGTACGTATTGATATTGGCTATATTGGGGCCTCTGCTGACAAAAGAATCGAAGCATGTCTTCAAAGCGCTAAATAAAATATTCCGATGGAGCACGCCGCAAGAAAAAGTCAAAAACACAGACAATTGAATTGGAGGTTGCTAATCCATGGGCGAAATCAGGGAATCCGATCTGCCCGGCATCGGGAAAAAGTTTCAGATCGAAGCCAAGTCGGGCGACAAAATGGTCATCGTGATTCACGACGACGGCAGACGCGAGCTTTATCATTTCGAGGACGACAATCCGGATGAGAGCATCTCGCTGGTGACGCTGGAGGACGAAGAAGCCAGACAGGTCGCCGCCATCATCGGCGGGATGACATATAAACCGAAAGCTTTGGAGACGATCGAAGTCTCCCTCGAAGACTTGATCATCGAGTGGTGCAAAGTCGAATCCCACTTCAACAGCGTGGGCAAATCCATCGCCGAGCTGCAGGTCCGCCAAAAATCGGGGGCGACCATCCTGGCCCTCGTGGACAAGCATAAACAGAAGATCAATCCCGGTCCGGACGACCGGCTGGCCGCGGAGATGACTCTCGTGGTCGCAGGGGAAAGAAAGCAGATCAAGCTGCTTAAAGAGCTCCTGTTGAAGGGAGAATAGCAAGAAAATAACGGCCCGTCCTCTTGTGCGAGGAGCGGGCCGTTCCGCATTTTGGGGTTCAATGAATCGCCTTCTTGTCGAAGCCGCCGCCCATCACGTCGGACACATGCTCGATCGCGATAAACGCCTTCGGATCGATCTCTTGCACGACCGCCTTGAGCTTCGCCAGCTCGAGACGCGTGACGACGCAATAGATGATCTGCGTATCCTCCTTGCTGTAACCGCCGCGGGCGTACATAAAGGTCGTATTCCGTCCCAGTCGCGCCATGATGGCCTCCGATATTTCCTCGTAATGAGGCGAGATGATCGTCACCGACTTGGATTCGTTCAGACCTTCCACGACGATATCCATTACCTTGGACGCGATATAATACGTGAAAATCGAATACATCGCCGAATCCCATCCGAAGACGAAACCCGCGCCGATGAAAATAAACACGTTGATAATCAGAATGATTTGACCGACCGGAATCCGCGTTTTTTTGGACGCCAGAATCGCCACGATCTCCGTGCCGTCCAGCGACCCGCCGAAGCGCAGCACCAGGCCGATGCCGAAGCCGAGAACGAGGCCGCCGAACAGCACCGCCAATATCTTCTCGTCCGTAAACGGTTCAATATCGTGCAGCAGCGCGGTCGTGACCGACATAACCGCAATGCCGTACAGCGTGGAGAAGGCAAACGTCTTGCCGATCTGCTTGTACCCCAAAAATAAAAACGGAAGATTCAGCACAAAAATCAACAACCCCAGCGAGACGGACGTCAACTCGTTCAGCATAATCGATATGCCCGTGATGCCCCCGTCGATCACCTGGTTCGGAACAAGGAACCCTTCCAGCGAAACCCCCATCAGCGCGGCGCCCAGCGCGATAAAAAAGGCTTTGCCGATCAACTGAAGCGGGGTTAGTTTTCGGTGTTGCTTCGCCATCGTATCTCTCCCTGCGTTCTGGTTTCGACAAGTTATTGTAACATAATCGGCTTCCATATTGACATAGCCGGACCCGCGAAGCGTTCCGATATTCCACCATAGCCGCACGATCTGCTCGCGGATGCGAATTCCATTCCCCTCCGCAACGTTTTATTGTATGCTTGGGGTTGGTCCGGATCAGGACCCGCGGTTCGAAACCATCCCGCGTTATCAAAACTAAGGGGGATATTCAGGCATGTTTAATTTTATCTGGGGGGGAGTATTCGTCGCCGTCAACTTCGCCCTGTTTGTACTGAACTACCGGCTGTTCGGCAGAAAAGGGCTCTACTCCTGGATCTGCTTCGCGACGGTGCTCGCCAACATCCAGGTCGTCAAGACGATCGAGATGTTCGGCATCGTCATGACGCTGGGCAACACGATCTACACGACGATCTACATGTGCACGGACTTGCTGAACGAGAAATACGGCACGAAAGAAGCCCGAAAAGCGGTCTGGTTCGGCTTTTTCACGCTGATCGCCTCCACCGTGATGATGCAGCTTGCGCTCGTATTCACGCCGCAGGCCGAGGGCGGGACCGCCCAGGAAGCGATGGAGACGATCTTCGGGCTTATGCCGCGGATCGCGGCGGGCAGCCTGTGCGCTTACTTCGTCAGCCAACTGCTCGACGTTCAAGTATTCGGATATTTGAAGCGCCGTTTCCCCGTACGTTCGCAGTTCTGGATTCGGGTCAACGGCAGCACGCTCGTCAGTCAGATGGTGGACTCGCTCGTGTTCTGCACGATTGCGTTCGCCGGCGAATATTCCTGGGACATCTGGCTGCAAATCTTGCTGACGACGTACGCCTTGAAGTTCGTCATCTCGATCGCCGCTACGCCGGCCATGTATCTCGCGCGCAGCTTCTCGCCGAAGGAAGACTGACCGCACCTGGGCGCAACCGGTAATGAGGCACGCGGACGATTTTACGACACTCATCAGGCGGGCCTATTCGCGCGAAATATCCGCAAGCTGTCGCTCAAGCAGCTCCCGTTCTTCTCCCGCATGGAAAACGAAAAGCCGCAAGCCTCCCAAGCCCCCATCCGGGGCCGGGAACTTGCGGCTTCTCCATATCCGAAAAGTCCAAAGAAACGTACCGCTATAACGATTCCGGAGGCGATTAAGCCTGTTTGACCGCCTCGATCTCCAGCGAGACCTTCACCTCGTCGCCAATAAGCACGCCGCCGGTTTCCAGTACGGCATTGTACGTCAATCCGTAGTCGCTGCGTTTCAGCGTTCCCGTCGCGCTAAAGCCGACTTTCTCGTTGCCCCACGGGTCTTTGTTCGCTCCTTCGAAGGTGACCGAGAACGTCTCTTCGCGGGTTACGCCGTGCAGCGTCAATTGCCCGGTCACGTCATATTCGCCGTCCCCCGTGCGTACAATTCGGGTAGCGGTGAACGTCATGTGCGGATTCTTCTCGACATCGAAGAAATCGGCCGATCTCAGATGCGCGTCCCGGTCGCTGTTCCGGGTATCGACGCTCGACAGATCGACGCTGAATTTGATGTCCGCGGTCGTCAAATCGTTCGGATCGGCCGTGATATCCGCTTCGAATTTGTGGAACGTGCCTTTTACCTTGGCGATCATCATGTGTCTGACGGAAAAATCAACGCTGGTGTGGCTCGGATCGACGATCCATTTTGCTTTGGACATGGTACATCCTCCTTGATCTTTTGATAACATTTCGTAAGTTGTTTTAATTTTGTTACCTGCATCTAGTATAAGTCGTTCCACCAGCAACTGTCAACGATTTTATTTCAAATTCAAGATTCATGACTCTAAGAAAAAACGAGGTTCTCCCCGAAAAGCCGCAAGCCTCCGGTTCGTCCCTTCCGAAGGGCTCCGCCGGAGGCTTGATGCAATCTATACGGTTGAACATATCGGACATGGTGACCAGCGGTGCCGCTTACTCCTCCAGCAGCGCGCAGATCGCGTGGATCGCTTCCTCTTCGTCGCTGCCCTTCGTCTGGAGCGTAATCCGCGTTCCTTTGCGAAGGCTGAGCAGCAGCAGGCCCAGCAGGCTTTTCATATCGATGACGGACGCGCCGCCGTCGAACTTTAGGACAATGTCCGAACTGAACCGTCCGGCTTCAAACGCGATACGGCGCAGTTCCTCGGGACTGAAATCCCTGGACAGCGTGATGTCGTGAACCCGCACGGACATCTCCCCCTTCCGGTTCATCCTCGCGAACATGATTCACCATTGTAGAAGAGCGGGAACCGGTTGTCCATGGGCGCCGGACCCTTTCAAACGCAGGCCGGAGCCCCTGCTTATCGGGACTCGCGCACGTTTCGCCCGAATCCCGCTGTTCGGCGGGCCGCTCGGGCCGGGTTGCGTTGCACGGAAGTCTCCCCGAAAGGGCTGCTCCATCCGTTTCCCGTCCGAAATTTGGTTGGGAGACGCATATGGTTTCCCCGGAGCGTGTCTGGCGTTATTTATTCTATAGGCTTAAAGACGCGAAAGCCCGCCTCGTCGGGTGTGCGAGCCTGCTTGTTCTTGCCCCACCACGCCCCGTTCCCGTTGGCCCCTCCTTCTCACCGGTACATCGGCCGCAGACGGCTTCGACACAGCTTGCCCACGGACCCGCAAATATAAAAAAGCCGCGCCTTCGCAGAACATGCTGCTTCCGGCACAGCTTTTTTAATTGGATAACGGTTCATCCCGTTAATGTTTAATGCCCCATCATCACCGGCACGCCCGCTTGTTCGCCCTCGGCTTGCTGGCTCGGCGCCTTCTTGGGCCGGCGCAGCATAAACGCGAGCAGCGCTCCGGCGATGCCGATGACGGAAAGCAAGATGTACGTGTCCGAGAACGAATCGAACATGACGTTCGGTCCGGGCGACTCGGCCATATAATGCTCGACCCGCTTGGACAGCACCGTCGACAGCCCGGCGACGGCGAACGAGGTCATGACCTGCTGGGCGGCGGCCGTCAACGATGTAACACGGCTGACGAGATGGGCTGGAGCCGACTGGATGATATGCGTGTTCAGCGGCATCATCGAGATGCCCATGCCCGCCCCGAGCATGGCCAGCGGCACCATAATCATGGTCAGGGACGTGTCGGCCGCCACCCGGGAGAGCAAGAACGCCGAACTGGTAACGATGATCAGCCCGGTAATGACGAGCGGCCTTGCGCCGATGCGGTCGAACAGCTTGCCGCCGACCGGCATGAACAGCCCGGCCGCGATCGCCTGCGGCATCATGATCAGCCCCGTTTCGAACGCGGAATATTGCTTGACCTGCTGCAGGAACACGGGCACTAGGAAAAACGAGCCGAACAAGGCGATCTGGGAAATCCACTGCACGATAATGCCCCGGGTGAAGCTGCCCGATCCGAATACGCGCAGCTCCAGCAGCGGCTGCTGGCGCCGCAGCTCGACGATGACGAAGACGATCAGCGCGATACCGCCGACGATGAGGCCCGTAAGCGTCTCGGCCGACGTCCAGCCGCTTCCCGCCGATCCGCCTTCGCCGCCGCTCGCCGAGCTTACGCCGTACGCGAGCATCGAAAACGCTAGCGGAGCGAAGATCATGCCGAGGAAGTCCAGAGCGGGCACGGTCTGACGCTCGATATTCGGCAGCGTCCGCATGCCGAGCAGCACCGCCAATACGCCGATCGGCAGGTTGATCAGGAAAATCCAGTGCCAGGTGGCGTAGTCGACGAGCCAGCCGGCGACGACGGGACCAAGCGCCGGAGCGAGCAGCATCGGAATCCCGATCATGCCCATCACGGCGCCGACTTTGCCGGGAGGGCTGAGCCGGTAGGTGAACGCCATGGCGATCGGAGCGACCATGCCGCCGCCCAAGCCTTGCAATACCCGGTAAATAATCAATTGCTCCGCGGTCGTGGCGAAAGCGCACAACCCGGAGCCGATCGTAAACAAGGCGACCGACCATAAGAAAATGCGTTTGGCGCCGAAGCGGTCGGACATCCAGCCGGCGAGCGGGATAACGGCCGATTGGGCCAAAGCGTATCCCGTGACCGTCCATTGAATCAGCGACAGCGAACTGCCGAAGTCTTTCATCAGTCCGGGCATCGCTACGTTCATGGCGGTTCCGTCGAGGATGACCATAAACATGCCGACGATAATGGCGACAAGCGGAGCGATGATATCCTTCATGGACATCGGCTTCGCTGCCTGCGCCGCCTGCGGTGTTGCGGATGACATTTCGGTTTCCTCCAATCCTGTTTCTGTTTCTGTGTATTTTTTACGTCCATGCACGGGTGACTCGCGAATCTATTGACCCGAATTCGGCCGCGGGCTAGAATGAAGTCAAAGACAAGCGACCTAACCGGACAATTGTCCGCACGGGAGAATCTTACCGGACAATTGTCCGGAAGTCAATCGGTCTCCGTATGGAGATTTTGTATATGCAAAAGTTTTTCCGAATAGTCAACCCGTCGGGAGAGGCCGCTTAAACGGCGAACGCACGGCCTTGAAGGCGCCCGCGGAAGACGCCGCCCTGACTGAATATATGCCCCGCCTATTCGCAGCATGATCGACATTATCACGAACAAGGAGTCCTGACGCCGATGATGAAACCCCGACCATCACGCAGGGATGCGCAGGAAGTCAGCCGCGTCATCCTGCAGACGGCCAGCGCGCTGTTCGAGGAGCACGGCATCGAAGCGGTCAGCATGCACCAGATCGCCAAATGCGCCGGCATCGGACAAGGCACACTGTACCGTCGCTACGCCAACAAAAGCGATCTGTGCATGGATCTCATCCAGAACCAGTTCAACCGTTTCGTCGAGGGAATGGACGACTACATAGAGCGCTCCGTCGGCATCCCCCCGTCCGAAAAGCTGTGCGAGCTCGTCCGGAGACTGCTGGCACTATTCGAAAAAGAATCCAAACTGCTCGGCGCGATGCAGATTCCTTCCAAAGAGGAACAAACCCGGTTCGATTTTTATAAGTCCGCGCCGTATCTTTATCTGCACGACAGAATCCAGCAATTGCTTGCCGAATGCGCGGACGGCCTCCCGGGCTACGACGCCGCTTTCACCGCCCATCTGCTCATTACGTCGCTGTCGCCCCACAATTATATTCATCTGCGGGACGTATACGGGCTCTCCCACGAGCGCATTGCCGAAAAAATCTGTGCGTCGTTTATCCTGCCGTTATGCAGCCCGGCCCCACACGCGAATCCGCGTTGTCCTTGAACCGGAACGAAACGCGTTTTCCATGCGCCGCAAAGGCAGTCCCCATCCGCCCGGAAACATGCGTAAGGAACCGCTCCCGGCTGTCCGGGAACGATTGTCCTTTACACGTTCCGGGCTCTTCTTTATGATGGAAGGAAAGCGCAATCATTTCACTTATCGGAGGCGGTCAACGTGACACGGCAAGGATATTTCGGAGAATTCGGCGGAAGCTTCGTTCCTCCCGAGCTCCAAGAGGTTCTGGATTATTTGAGCGAGCAGTTCTACAAGTATAAGGATGACCCGGACTTTATCGAGGAGTATCATTACTACCTGCGCGAATATGTCGGCCGCGAAAATCCGCTGACCTATGCGGAGCGGCTGACGGAGAAATGGGGCGGCGCGAAGATTTACCTGAAGCGGGAAGACCTCAACCATACGGGCGCTCACAAAATCAACAACGTCATCGGGCAAATTTTGCTGGCCAAGCGGATGGGCGCCAAGCGGATCATCGCGGAGACGGGAGCAGGCCAGCACGGAGTCGCCACCGCCACGGCCTGCGCCATGTTCGGCATGGAATGCGTCATCTACATGGGCGCCGAGGACACGCGCCGCCAGGCGCTGAACGTCTTCCGCATGGAGCTGCTGGGCGCGACCGTCGTTCCGGTCGCCAAAGGCCAAGGCCGTCTGAAGGACGCGGTTGACGAAGCGCTGGGCGATCTGGTGGCCAACTATAAAAACACGTTCTATCTGCTCGGTTCCGCCGTCGGTCCCCACCCGTTCCCGACGATGGTCAAGCACTTCCAATCGATCGTCAGCGAGGAATCCAAACGGCAAATTCTCGCCAAGGAAGGCCGCCTGCCCGATGCCGTCATCGCTTGCGTCGGAGGCGGCAGCAACGCCATCGGCGCGTTCGCGCATTATTTGGACGAGCCGTCCGTCAGGCTGATCGGCGTCGAGCCCGACCAAGCCGCGACGCTGACCCAAGGCGTGCCCGCCGTGCTTCACGGCTTCAAATGTCTCGTCCTGCTGGACGAGCAAGGCAACCCGAAGCCGACCTACTCGATCGCCGCCGGCCTCGACTACCCGGGCATCGGGCCGGAGCACAGCCATCTCAAGGTAAGCGGCCGGGCCGAATACGTTACCGTAACCAACGAAGAGGTGCTCGAAGCGTTCCAGGAGCTGTCCCGCACCGAGGGTATCATTCCCGCGTTGGAGAGCTCCCATGCAATCGCCTACGCCCGCAAGCTCGCACCGACGATGACCCGCGACCAGATCGTCATCGTCAACTTGTCGGGACGCGGCGACAAGGATGTGGAACAGGTATTTCACATGCTGAAAAAAAGCTGACCGGCAGACGGAACCCTTCGAGCGGTCGGACGTAATAAAACGCAACGCGCCGCAGAGCGGTTTTCAAGCAGAGGAGGGGCTGCCGTGGGAGGCGGGTTTCCGGGAGAACCGGGTTTTCTTTTTGGCGACCTGATGTTTACGATCGTTCCGATCTTCATCCTGATCGGCTTCGCGGTTGTCATCGGGGCGTTCGTATTTAACGGCGCCCGGTACATCCAAAACGCGAGAGCGCCCAAGGAGACGGTGTACGCGAAGGTGGCCGCCAAACGCCTGGAGGTCACCGGCCGCACGAATCTCCAACATCCCGGCAACGCCGCGCACCCCGTCCGAACGACGCGGACGCATTACTACATCACGCTGGAGTTCGACAACGGCGAGCGCCGGGAATATCTCGACGTGCGCAATCTGTACGGACTCGTCGTCGAGGGCGACGAAGGCTGCGCCGCCGTGCAGGGCGACTGGATCGTCGCCTTCGAGCGGAAGCCGGACTGATCCGCCGGATGCAGATAACCCCCTGTCCCGTGTTCCCGGGCAGGGGGTTGCCGGCTTCAGTCTTCCGTTCAGTTCACTTGAATCGTATCGAAATACTTCTCTTGCACCTGCTTGGCCGCGTTGTCGAGCAGTTCCTTCAGGTTCGAGCCTTTCTTGGAGAACACTTCCTGAATGACATTGGTCATGGTCGAATAGTAATCCTGCGTATTGTACTGCGCCTCGGCCTTGCCGTCGAGCAGCGCGTTCGACTCCGCGCTGTACTTGTAGACGTTGTCGTACTTCGCCAGAATGGCCTCGACCTTCTTGCCGTATTCCGAATCCGGTTTGTAGTAGCTCATGTGCGGCGGAATATAGTATTTGCCTTCCGCCTTGAACTTCTGGATGTTTTCCTCCAGCGACTTCAAGCCGTCGTCGGTGAAATAATCGAACGTGATATAGTTGAACGCCGCTTCCTTCTGCTCCGGGGTCGCCTTCGGGTTGATGACGAGGTAGTCGCCGCCGAGCACGCCCGCAGCCCTTGCGAGGTGGCGATGAGCTGCAGAACGAGCATCAGCGTCACCAGTCCTTTAATCGAAGGTAGGGTGATATAGCGAACCCGCTGCCAGATGCCGGCCCCGTCGATCTCCGCCGCTTCGTAATAGTCGCGGGGAATGCTGAGAATCGCGGCCAGATAGATGAGCATGGCGGCGCCGAACTGCTGCCACGTCTCCATAATCACGATGGAAATCATCGACCACGACGGGTCGGTCAGAAACAGCACCTTCTCCGCTCCCGCCATCGTCAATCCGGCGTTGATCGGGCCGACCGGGTCGTAGAACCACCGCCACAGCCCGTACAGCACGACGACCGGCAGCACGTTCGGCAGATAGGCAGCGACCCGGACGAAGCCTTGAAGCTTCTTCAGATCCGAGATGACGAGGGCGAACACGATCGGCACCCAGAAGCCGATCGCAAGCCCGAGCATCATGTAATAGAGCGTATTGAGCACGGCCCGGCCGACGTCGGGGTCGCTCAGCACGGCGCGGAAATTGTCCAGTCCGACGTATTCGTTGCCGTTCACGAAGTCGATGCGGTAAAAACTGTAGACGAACCCTTTTATAATCGCACCCACAAAAATAGCGCAAAAATAATAGCCGCGGGCAGAAGAAACAGGATGCCCCACCTGTACTTCCTCCAGCTTCCCGGCGGCCGGACGCCGGTCTTGGCGTTCACGCGATCCGATTTATCGGCGCTACCGTGTCGTTCATCGGGTTTCCCTCATTCCTGTGTCTGTCGATCTGTTCTCATTGTAGAAGAGGGGGACGGGGGATGAACATGTGTGGTTCTATCCGGATCATGGGCAATTTTACTTCTTCAGCTCGCTCGGCGAAAGGCCGTAATATTTCTTGAACATTTTGCTGAAATGCTCGGGAGACTCGTAGCCGACCCGCTCCGCGATCTCGTACCGGCGCAGATCAGTCTGCAGCAGCAGGCGTCTGCTCTCCTCCATCCGCAGCTTGATGACGTATTCCCACAGATTGATGCCCGTATTTTTCTTGAACAGATAGCTCAAATAATTCGGCTGACATGATTTTTTTGCGCCACCTCATGCAGCGTGAGCCCCGTCCTTGCGCCCCTCTCCCGGCGTATTCGGAATGACGCGGCCGGGCTCGTAGGCGCGGATGAACGACGCCAGCTTCTGCAGCGGATTCATCAGCGAGCGCCACAGGTAGATCATCACCAGCAGCGCAAAAGCGGCGTACACGATAGAGATGAGCCGGATCACCCGGGTCAGTTCGACGACGGACGTGCGGCTGCCTCCGGAGGTGATGCGCGAGGCGAACGGACAGACGTTCGATCTCGTCTCGAACGGTTATATTTACGCCGTAAGCGGGCTCGACGGCTATCGTCTGGTCTACCGAATTCAGGAGGAGACGCTGCTGAAGCAGCCAAAAACCTCCCGACCTGCCGTCGGGAGGTTGTATGAAGGTTGCCGTTCACGACGGCCCAAGTCCAAGCCGGGTTTTACTGCAGCGGAATCCGGTACTCCGACCGCATCTCGACGATATGCTCGCCTTGGTTGTACACCCAGTTGAATTGGAACTCGTTGCCCTGGTAGCCCGTCCGCTTGCGGATATCCGGCACGATCAGCGACTCCAGATTGTCGCGGATGGCGCTGTCCAGCATGCGGAAGCGCTCCTCGTGGGCGGCGGCGCGCTCTCTGGCCTGACGCTCGTCCTCCGCCGTCTCCAGGAAATAGCGGAACGCGATCTCCGAATCGGACAGACCTTCCTCCAGCGGTCGCCCCGAGCCTCTGAACACTTCCTTCACCGTGTCGATCCAATCGCGCATCAAATCCATCTTCACGTCGTACATCGCCATATCCTCCCGTTCGTCCATTCGTCCATGTCTACCCTACCACAAGCCGGAGACCGCCTGCAAATCGGAGTGGACGCCGTCAAATATCGGCCGGCCGTTCCGCCATCCATTCCGAAGGATTGCGGCCCGTCAGCCGCTTGAAGACCCGGTGGAAATACGACACGTCGCCGTAGCCGAGAAATTCGGAGATTTCCGCCACCGTCAGCCGGGAATCGACCAGCAGGTGCAGGGCCGTCTTGATCCGTACGCCGTGCACGTACTCGCTGATCGTCTGGCCGGTCACCTCTCGAAACAGCGTCGCCGCGTAATTCGGACTCAGGCGCACATACGCGCCGAGGTCGTCCTTCGTCACTTTTTCCCGATAGTGCTCCTGCACGTACTTCTTCATATGCTCCACGTAACGGTGCTTGTGGTCGGAGACGACGCCGCGGTCCCGCTCCCGGTTGCAGATCGTCAACAGCTCCATCAGCATCGCCTCCGCCATGACATCCGCGTACGGCTGCCGCTCGCTCCATTCCCGGTGCAGCGCTTGCACCCGCTCCAGCGCTTGCTCGTATCGGCCGAGCTTCCATTTCAGCGCGCCGGTTAACCCGAGCAGGGGCAAGCGGGCCGCCCCGTCGGCGGATACGATGAATTTCACCACCGTCTTGGAATGGAATAGCGTCGGCACGCTTTTGCCGTAAAAGTACGTGCTTCCGGGAATTAGCAGCAGATCGCCTTTCTCCATGACGACCTTCTCCTGCTCGATCCAATATACGCACTTGCCGTAGGTGACCAGCGACAAATACCAGCAGTCCCGGGAGCGCGCCTCGGCGCCGAAGGCCGTGCCGTCCGCCGCAGCCCGCGACGGCGTGACGCTGCCCGCTCCGTGCACCGCTACGATACCCGCTAACGAAGCCGCTCCGGCTGTCGTACCGCTATCCGTTCCGGCCGCCGCGTTTCCCGCCATCGCAGCCGCTCTTGCTGGCGTGACGCCTCCCGAGCCGGCTGCCGCCGCCGGCCGCGCTTCCGCGTCGGCGCCCGATGGCGCGCCGATCCCGTCCTGCTCCTCGTACCAGTCCATTCCGTTGTCCTGTCTGACCTCGATTACGTGCAGCATTTGTCGCCTCCGCCATTTTGAACCGCTCTGCCGGACCGATCCCGGCAGTCCGGAAACCGCTGATTCGGGGAAATGTCAGTCCCCTCGCAATATCGTACTATACGACATTCATCATACTATAGTTCATGGTAGAATACGAGGATTCAGGAGTAAAGTAAGAATAAACGAGATTATCTCCTTTATTTCGACAAAAGCGAAGGGCAGGTTGCGCCGGCGAGGCCGCCGGAGACCCCATAATCCGATACCCATCCCCAGATTCCTTTCTGCGTCGTCCGCGGCGGGTTTACCGGCTCGCTTGCCGAGCCGAATCGGGTCCATCATCGGCCGACACCGCGGTAAAACGTATTCGCTGCGCGAAGGGGCCCCAGGCGCGTCCGGAGCGGGGCGCGGGCTTCGCCTCTCTTCGTCCGCCGCAACCGGCTGCGGCCGCCCTTACCGCTTATTTATAAAATAATCCATACCGAATTCACTGAAGGAGGCCACTCCCCCGCATGCGCAAAACCAAAATTCTCTGTACGATGGGTCCGTCCTGCGAATCCCCCGAAGTCTTGAAGCGACTGATCGCAGCCGGCATGAACGCCGTTCGTTTGAACATGGCTCACGGCGAGCTGGCGGATCACGCCGCGCGGATCGCCAGCGTCCGTCAAGCCGCTTCCGAAGCGGGCGCAATTATCCCGATCCTGATGGACATCAAGGGACCGGAGATCCGCATCGGCAAGCTCCGGGAGGCTTCCGTCGTTCTGAAGCCGGGCGAGATTTTGACGCTGACCACCGAGGACATCCTCGGCGACGCCAACCGCGTCCCGGTCAATTACGCCGACATGCCGTCCGTAATCAAGTCGGGCGACCGGGTGCTGCTGGACGACGGCCTCATCGAGCTGAAGGTCGTCTCCGTCGAAGGAACGGAGATGCGCTGCGAGATTCTTAACGGCGGTACGCTCAAGCCGCGCAAGGGCGTGAATCTGCCGGGCATCCGCACGACGCTGCCGGGCGTGACCGAACGGGACGTGCAGCACATTATGTTCGGGATCGAGCAGCGCGTGGACATCATCGCGATGTCGTTCGTGCGCAAAGGCGCGGACGTGCTGGAGGTCCGCCGCATCCTGGAGGAGAACGGCGCGGCTCATGTGCAGATCATCTCGAAGATCGAGAACGAAGAAGGCGTCAGCAATCTCGACGAAATCATCGAAGCGTCCGACGGCATCATGGTCGCCCGGGGCGATCTCGGCGTCGAAATTCCGCTGGAGGACGTGCCGATGGTGCAGCGCGAGATGATCGAGAAGTGCAATCTCGCGGGCAAGCCGGTTATCGTCGCCACGCATATGCTTGAATCGATGCAGGTGAACCCGCGTCCGACGCGCGCGGAAGTCAGCGACGTCACGAACGCCGTGCTGCAAGGGGCGGACGTGATTATGCTGTCGGGGGAAACCGCCGCGGGCAAATACCCCGTCGAATCCGTCGCGACGATGGCCCAGATCGCAGCCAAAGCGGAGACGATGTTCGACCACGCGTCCCATTACGCGAAACAAGCGGCCGTACATACGACCAACATCACCGAAGTGATGAGCCAGGCGGTCGTCCGCTCCTCGCTCGAGCTGAATGCCAAAGCAATCGTCACGCCGACCGTCAGCGGCTTCACCGCCCGGATGGTATCGAAATACCGCCCGCAAGCTCCGATCCTCGCGATTACCCAGCAGGACGAAGCGCTGGCCAAGCTGTCCTTGTACCGGGGCGTGTTCCCGGTTCGGGGCGAACAGGCGTCCTCCTCGGACGAAATTTTCGAGATGGCGGTCCGCTACGGACGCGAAGCCGGTCTGCTGGCCGAAGGCGATTATGTCGTCATCTCCGCCGGCGTGCCGATCGGCAAGACGGGCGCCACAAACCTGATGAAAATCCAGCAAGTATAACGACAAACGGAGCAAGCCGCCGGTGTTCCATCCCCCTGCAGGGAACATCGGCGGCTCGCTTTTTAACGAGGCTCGAACCGCCGCCATCGTATGGAAACCGCCGGATGCGCGCAAACTACCGACTGCATGCGAATCGAGGTGAGAGACATGGGCAAGCAGCAGGGACACGGCGTGAAGAACACGCAGACGAAATCGTCCGACAAAAAAAGCAACGCCTCCGGCAACAATCACTGACACCGGAGACGTATCGGGCACCGTGCGGAAGCACGGTGTTTTTTTACGGCGATGTATGTATAGAAGATCAATCCTTAAATCTTCCCATCATAATGGTATTATAGTATTTACCGTCGGAAAGAACTTTGTCGTTTTTCAAGATGCCTTCGACTTCAAAACCAAACCGTTTATACAGTTGAATGGCTTTTTCGTTTGTTTCGAGAACATTCAACGTCATTTTTTAATGCCGTTGGAGTCGGCCCACGCAACAGATTCCTTTAAAAGATTTTTCCCGATGCCGTATCCCCAAAATTCTTTTCACATCAAATTCTTGTTTGTTTAGGATCATGACGTACTCCGTTCCATATTTTTCATTTCGCCTGCCGTTGGGACAAAATGTATGGCCGTCCGGCGCCGGACGGCATGGTGGCCGAGCCCCGTATCGTTTATAATAGGGACATTCTTTTATGCTGCAACAGGGAGAGAACGAAGTCATGACCGATATGCTGATTCGCGACGCCGTACCTGCGGACCTTCCGGCTTTGCTGGATATTTATAACGACGCCATTCGAAAGCTGACCGCTACGTTCGACCTGGAGGAGCAGACGCTCGAGCAGCGGACCGAATGGTTCCGCCACTATGGAGGACGCTACCCGCTGATCGTCGCCGACATCGGCGGCACCGTCGCCGGCTATGCCTGCCTGTCGAAGTTCCGGGACAAACCCGCCTACGACCGGACGGTCGAACTGTCCGTCTATATCGGCGAAGCGTACCGGGGCCGCGGCGTCGGCAACGCCCTGGTCAAAGAGATCTTGGCCAGAGCCGCCGAGCATAGGCATCACGTCGTCGTCAGCGGCATCACCGCAGGCAACGAAGCGAGCATCCGCATGCACGAGAAATTCGGCTTCGAGCTGTGCGGACGGTTCCGCGAGGTCGGGTTCAAGTTCGGCGAATGGCAGGACGTTTTGTTCTATCAACTGGTGCTGCCCGAATAAGCCGGAGCCGGCGATCTCGACGCTTGGCGTCACGATCCGGTCTTCAGCTTAACCGACCTCGTCAGGACCAATCCCGCATCCAACTGCCCGCGGATTTGATCCTCAAGCCGATGGCCGAACTCCAACGGAACGCCTTCCGCCAGATGACGCTCCAGACGCTCCGGCGGCAGGCCGGTCCGATCGGAGTACGGAATCCTGTGCCGAACCTCCAGCCTTCCTTGCTTCTCCGCATCGAGATCGAACAGATACAGAATCGGATTCACGAATCCTGCAATCAGCGACCCGCCGTCCCGCAGCACGCGGGCCGCTTCCCGCCACACGGGAAGAATATCCGGCACGAACACGTTGGACACCGGGTGCACGATCAGATCGAACGTCCCGTCCGCGAACGCCTCCAGGTTCGCCATATCGCCCCGTACCGTACGGAGGTTCAGCCCTTCCCGCTCCGCCACAAGCCGGTCCTGTCCGAGCTGGTTGTCCGAATTGTCGTATACGGTCACATCCGCCCCAGCCGCCGCGAGATCGGCCCCTGCTGGCCGCCGCCCGAGGCGAGGCATAGCACCTTCGCTCCGTCGAGCCGTGGAGGAAACCGGTCTCGCGGCACCGGCTTGGTCGGAGTCAGCATGATCTCCCATCGGCCTTCGCGGGCCCGGGCGATCTCCTCCGGCGTCACCGGCCGCATCCACGGATTGTCCGCCAGCACCTGCTTGTTCCAAGCTTCCCGATTATACTCCAATATATCCATTAACCGCACCGCTCCTTAGCCGCAGTCCGCTCTCCCCCCATTATACGGCATTTCCGCCGCAATCCCGGGGAAACAACGGCTCGGAACGATCATTTCCGGCGCCGTCCTCGCCGTTATTCGCGTCACGCCGCCATGCCTCCGGCCCGTCCGCCGCCGAATGCGGACGCCAGGTCTCGGCAAACTGCAGCGGAATGCCCCTCTCGGCGAACGCGTCGGCCGTCACCGCCTTCCAGACCAAGACGTCCGGAAGCGCGGCCGGCTTGCGCCCGCCTTCGGCGATCAGCGACCAGACGCGGTCCGCGCAGCGCTTGGCGTATACCGCATGCAGCGGATGCGGACCGTCGGGCAATTGCGGGATCGCCGCGTCGGCTTCCCCCAGACGCTCCGCCAGCAGCCGGGCGGCATCCGCCGACAAATACGGCCTGTCGCAGCCCACGACCCACACACGGCTCCGCTTCGCCAAGCAGAGGCCGGCATACATGCCGCTCAAGGGTCCCCTGCTCGGCTCGTAATCGGTAATGAGCCGGACCTGCGGATCGAGCACCTTCAAAAAGGGCATGGCGTTCGGCGCGGCCACGATCACTTCGTCGCACACCTTGCGCATCTCCTTCACTTGCCGGCAGACAACCGGTTCGCCCTCCATCAGCGTCAGCGCGATCCGCCCCGTTCCGCCCGCCGCTTCGGGGTCGCCCGCCAGGATTAAGCCGGTCAGTCCGTTCATAATGATCCCTCCCGTCTGCTCGTTGTTCTCCTCCTTGATTGAAACCCGATTCCGCCCTGCCGCTCAGTGACCGCCGTCACACCGCCGCCGCGCGGCCGCATCCGATAAACCGTTTGTGACATCCGTCACATCCTCGGCGGCTTCTCGGGGCTATGATGAAGACATGCAAGCGCCAAAGCGCTAGGGCAAGCGCAAGACAAGGAGGGCATGCCCATGGAGCCACGCATGACGGATAAACGGCAGCCTCCCGATTTTCCCCGCAACACGAGCCTGTTTTCAAGCGGCAGCTTATCCAAGCTTCAGGAGATCATGTATACGCGCCACGTGCCCGCGGGCGGGAAAATTTTCTGGGAAGGCGATCCGGCCGACAAGCTGTATTTTGTGCGCGAGGGCAGCGTCAAGCTGACGAAGCTCACCGACGAAGGCAAGCAGATCATCGTCTCGATGTATATGGCCGGGGATCTGTTCGGTCAGATCGAGCCGTACCGGCAGTCGCTTCGCGCCTTCGGCGCCGAGGCGGCGGAGCCCTCCTCGCTCGGCGTCATGCAGCAGCGGGATCTCGAGGTGCTGCTCTGGAAGCACGGCGATCTGGCCGTGGAGTTTATGAGATGGATGGGACTCATGCATCGGCAGACGCAGACGAAATTCCGGGATCTCATGCTGTTCGGCAAGCCGGGGGCGTTATGCTCGCTGCTGGTGAGGCTGGGCAATTGCTGGGGAGAAGAACGGGACGGGCATATCCGCATCCGCCGAAAACTGACGCACGGCGAGCTCGGCGAGATGATCGGCTCCACGCGCGAAAGCGTCAACCGGATGCTCGGGGAATTCAAAAAGCTTGGAGTGCTTGACATCGAGGACGGTTATCTGATCTTGAAGGATACGGCTTATTTGCGGGACATCTGTCACTGCGAGGACTGCCCGCGGCATATATGCCGGATTTGAAGGCCCATCTTCGGCAGGCAGCAGCGCTTCAAACCTGCGAAGGGCGGATCGTTCCGGCTCTATCGCGCCGAAACCGCGGCCGCGGCGCGTTCAAATCCGGCAAATCTCTTTCGGACAGGCGGGGAACGATGGGCATTGGCACAAAGCCTTCAAGCCCTGGAGCGAGCGGATCGTCAAGTAGCCGTTTTGGACCTCCACGATTCCGTTCGCTTTCAACTCGCTCAGCATCCGATTGACGCTTTCGCGTGTCGCTCCGATCATCTCCCCCAGCTCCGTATGGGTCAGCCTGAAGCCGATCCGGATGCCGTCCGGCTTGGCCACGCCGTACGTATTGGCCAGACGGATCAGCGTCGAAGCCAGCGCGCCCGGCTTCCCGAACATCAGCAGGTCGCGGAACTTGGACTGCGTAATGCCGTGCTGCAAGGACATCCATTTCGCGAACGCGACAGCCAGATCTCCGTGGCGGTGCAGCAAAATCTCCAGATCCTTCTCCTGGATTACGCCCAGTTCGGTATCCTCTATCGCTTCCGCGCCGTAACCGTACGTGCTGCCGCCCATCAACGTCAATTCTCCGAACAGATCGCCGGCGCCGAGGACGGACAAGCAAAGCTTCGAGCCTTCCTCCGTCGTCTTGATCAGTTTGATCCGGCCGCTGCGGATGTAGTACAGTTTGCCCGTCGGATCGCCCTCCCACACCACGCAACTGCCCGCCTCCGCTTTTTTGTCGTACATGACGCTCTGCAGAAGCCGGAAAGGCTCGCCCGACAGCAGCGGGATGCCCCCCTCTTGTTCGCAATATGCCGATTGTTGCGCGATTTCGTCCGCGTGTGCCGCCGTTTTCCGGATCATCTGAACGCCTCCCGACCGTTTTGTGATGCTTGATTCCATAATACGGCAAGCAGCGCCCCCGGGGTATCGGGGGATTCACTGAACTTTGCCGGGAAGTTTCCCCGGTCCGAAGGGAATTCCCTGATCGCAAAATCGTGGAGTTCCCCGAATGCGCGGCGATCCATCGCGTTTTAAAATAGAAGCATAACTTTAGGAGCCGGTCTTCCCAGGAAAAGGAGCGAACGCTATGGAAGTCCTGTCGCTATCGGAAGCGATCGATCGGCTGCGCGCCGATATCGGCTGCGACTTTGCCGCATTCGCGCAGCCCGATCCCGCCCATGCGGCTTGGAGATGGACGCACGCTTCCGGATCGGAGAGCGGCCGTTATCTCCGGCTGACCGTGAGGCCGGGCCGGGGCGTCGCCGGGATCGCCCTGCTGACCGGCCGGCTGGTCGCTTCCGACCGCCACCGGTACGCCGCCGATCTGCGGAAGGACGACGCGCCGTTGTGGATTCCGGAACGGCTGGAGAGCGCCGCCGCGGTTCCGGTGCGGCTGGGCAAGCAGCGGACCGCCGTTCTGCTGATCGGCCGCAGAGATCCCGGGCCCTTCGCCCCCGGCCAGCTCGAAGGACTGCAAGAAGCCGCCGAACGGCTCGCCCTGCTGTTTGCCGCCGCGCAATAATACCGCCCGACGTCCGCCCCGACAGAATTCTTCTTGAAGGGGTTCTTTTTTTTCTATATGATCACATTAACAGTCTAGTCTACAACGGAGGGGCGGCATGAAACTGCTAATCGTGGACGACCATGCTGTCGTCCGATCGGGTTTGGCCAGTTTGCTGGACGGCAAACACGGGATCGCGGTCGTTGGGGAAGCCGGCGAAGGGGACGAAGGCATCGCCAAGGCGTTGGAGCTTCGCCCCGACGTCGTGCTGATGGATTTGAGCATGCCTCACGGCAAAGACGGGCTGACGGCAACCGCCGAGTTGAAGAAGCTCGCGCCGGAGATCGCCGTGCTGATCCTGACGATGCACGACGACGAGGAATATTTGTTCCGCAGCATTCAAGCCGGAGCGTCCGGTTATATCCTCAAAAACGCTCCTCACGAGGAGCTGGTGTCGGCGATCCGGTCCGTCGCGGCCGGACACGCTTATCTGTACCCCACCGCAACGAAGCGGCTGATGAGCGAATATCTCGAGCGGCTGTCGGGCGGCGGACAGCCGTCGGACGCGTACGATACGCTCTCGGACCGCGAGAAGGAGATTTTATCGTTGACGGCCAAAGGTTATTCCAACAAGGAAATCGCCGAGCTGCTTACGATCAGCGTCAAAACGGTGGAGACGCACAAAAGCCACGTCATGGAGAAGCTGGGCCTCAAGACGCGTCCGGAGCTGGTCAAATACGCGGCGCAAAAGGGGTTGCTTCAATTTGAATAAAAAGCTGCCGATCGACCCGCAGGTGGCCGGCTTGATCGCCGCTCTGGATTCGCAGCCGGTCGATCCCGCGACCCGGGACGGACTGAAGCAGTCGCTGCAGCAGTTGTCCCACCTCAAGTTCGCGCTCGACGAATCCTCGATCGTCGCCATCACCGACCGCCGGGGCATCATTCAATACGTCAACGATAAATTTTGCGAGATCTCGAAATACAGCCGGGATGAGCTGATCGGCCAGGATCACCGCTTGATCAACTCCGGGCACCACGACAAGGCGTTTATGCGCGACTTATGGCGGACCATCGCCTCGGGCCGGGTGTGGAATGGCGACATCAAGAACCGCGCCAAGGACGGCACGTTCTATTGGGTCCGCACGACCATCGTTCCGTTCCTGGACGAGCGGGGCGACGTCCTTCACTACCTGGCGATCCGCAACGAAGTGACCCGCCTGAAGCAGGTCGAAGAGGATTTGCAGCAGTTGATGTCGCAATTGATGCAGGTGCAGGAGGAGGAACGCCGGCGCTTCTCCCGCGAGCTGCACGACGGCATCGGGCAAAGCCTGTTTTCGCTGCTGATCCAGATCGACCGCATCCTGGGCGACGATCCCCGGGACGAGTGGCGGAAACTGCGCGACGACGTCTCCCGGATCATCGAGGATGTCCGCGGGCTCGCCTGGGAGCTGCGTCCGTCCGTGCTGGACGACTTGGGCATCGTGCCCGCGATCCGGAGCTTCGTCGACAACTATTCGTCGTACCACGGGATCAACGTCCGCTTCGAGCACAAGCTGGGACGGCGCCCGGACGTGCAGACGGAGACCGTCATCTACCGGATCGTGCAGGAGGCGTTGACGAACGTGGCCAAATACGCCGGCGTCGACGAAGCCTTCGTGACGATCCGCGATACGGATGAAGGCATCGAGGCCGTCATCGAAGACAAGGGCGCCGGCATCCCGGAGCATCGCAGAGGCAAGGGCGTCGGACTGCACAGCATGGAAGAACGGGCCCGCAGCGTCGGCGGCCGGCTCCGCATAGAATCGCAGCCCGGCCGCGGCACGCGCGTCGTGCTGACGGTCCCCCGCGGCGGATGACGCTGGCGCTTCACCCGAGAAACTCCCGGACTCCCTCCGGCAGCAGCTTGCCCTGATGCGAATGGTATCGGCCTTCGTGCTTCGCGATTCGTTCCAGAATGCCGATGCCGCCTTCCATCTCGTACAGGACGATATAATTCTCCGCGCGTTCGATGGGGATCGGGGCTTCCTCCGATCCCTGCGCCATCATCTCTATGAACCGTCCGCGGTCTTCGGCTGCGATCGTCTTCACGTGTTTGCCGTGCCAGACGGCCAGATTATGGTTCAGGTACATTTGGATGCTCCGGACCCGCTCCGGTTCCAGCTCGATCGGCTTCGCTGTCCCCTCGGCGAGGTACAGCTTGTAGCCGTTCATGCCCGCCTCGTAAGAGACGGCGACCATCGAGCGGTCCGGGTATCCCTTGAGCTCATAAATCCGCGTGCCGACGGGCAAAAAGGCGGCATCCCCATCTTTGCTTCTGTAGCGGGAATTGTTCTGGTGCTTCGAGCCGTACAGCTTGAAGGTCACTTCGCCGATCGGTTCCCCGATCATCGCGGGGTCCGCCACGACGATATCCCACATCCCGGTATACGTCCTGCCGTCCAGCTTGAGGAAATCGGCCCAGTCTATAATTACCGTTCGCGAGCATCCCCCAAGCATAATAGCCAGCGCCATCGCCAGCGCTCCGATCCGTCTGGAATTCCGTCTCACGATCCCCGCCTCCTTGATTCATTTCGTTTCGTCTCCTCCACCCCGTCCGCCTCTTCGCTTGACGAAATTCGCCCGGACGACTTATGATATATACCGCTTCCGGAGAAAGCTACAGGTCAGTCAGGCAGGAGGTGTGTCTTTTTGTTGCAGACGGAGACGGCAAAGCCGGATATCGCCCCGGTCCCGATATGGAGATGCAAAACGGCAGGATGCAAAGCCTGGATGCGCGAAGAGTTGGCGCCATCGCCCCATCCAGCGTGCCCCATCTGCAAAGGGCCGATGATTCGCAGCATCAAGCATCTGCCCAAGTTGGTGACCAAATATAAAGCGAAGAAAAAATAAGCGGGGTTCACAGAAAACAGATAGAAAAAAATAATACATAGAGGGTAAGCGCATATGAGCCGTGTCTAATATGTTCGCTTGCCTTTTTTATTTGGGTCGGCTCTCTTTCGTTTAGTCCGCCAAAACCCTGTCGCCCTTGCTGGTCGGTTGGGAAATCACCAAAAACTCAACGTCATGATTCGACTTGTTAAACATCTGGTGCGGCACCAGAGGGGGAACTTCTACTCCCTCGTGCGGATTCAAAACCATCTCTTTCCCCTCGATCTCGATGGTGGCTACGCCTGACAGGACAAAGAAAAATTGGCGCGCGTATTGATGATAATGTCTAACTTCCGACGTATTGGCCGGCATCCGCTCATGAATAATGCTTAAATCCTGATTTTTCACCAGTTGCCATCCATCGCAACGATCTCCCCATACGTAATGTTCGGCACTGTGTTTGCTTATTTTCATCTCATATCCCCCACAACCGATGTTCTTGTAGATCCGGCGAAGCATGCGGACGGACGCACTCCCATACACTAGCCTAAGAATCCATTCAGCCGAAAGGAGCGCGCCGATGCACGAACCTTCGATGCCTTACGTCGAAGTCACAGGCGAAGCGACGGCGACCGCCGTTCCCGATCAGGCGGTCGTCGTGCTTGGCACCGTGACGGAAGGACCCGAGCTGCAGCCGGTTCAGGCGGAGAACGCCGCTATATCCGCCCGCGTCATCGAGTCCCTGCTGCAACTGGGCATCCCCCGCGAGAACATCCAAACCCAGGACTATCGAATCGAGCCCCGGTACGATTATCAGAACGGCACGCCCATCTTCCGCGGGTACAGAGCGACTCATTTACTTCAAGTCACGACAGGAAACGTAGAGCAGACGGGCCTGCTGGTCGATACCGCCGTCGCCCGAGGCGCCAACGTCGTCTCGAGCATCAGGTTCGCGGTCTCGCGCCCGGAGCTGTACGAGAACCGCGCCCTGGAGCTCGCCCTTCGGAACGCCGGGCAGAAGGCCGCAACGATCGCCCGGACGCTCGGAGCGGTGCTCTCCCCTCTCCCCGGCTTTGTCCAGGAGCTGCCCCGCGCCGGCGAACCCGTCGCATTTGCCGCTTCCGAGCTTGCGCCAAGCTCCGCCGCCCCGATCCAGCCGGGAACCTGGAGCCTGCGGGCGGCCGTTCGGGTGCGATACACCCTCGCGAGGTAGCGAGGTCAAGGGGAGGCGGCTCCTGCTCCGTTCCCAGCATCTCATAATCGTACCATCGGTCGTCCGTCCAGTTGACGATGGTGTTGTGGCGTTCGCCCAGCAGGTACATAGGTTTTACCCATTAGACGCGGGAAGCGGATGGAATGTTTCCCGGCATCCGGCAGGCCGTCATCCTCCGTTCGGCCCCCAAGATTTCAGGCCTGCGGCCCGATCCGCTCCAACAGCCCTTCCTCCAGACATTTGCGTATCGGCACCCGCCGGATTCCCGTGTCCAACCGCAGCACGATATCCTCCTCGTCCGCATCGAGAATCTCCCCGTCGCCAAACCCCCGGCACCGGACCCGGACGCCCTTCTGCAACTGATCGGCTCCGGCGACGATCCGTTTGACCGGCTTCGGCTTCGGTCCTTCGACAGACGCGGCGGCGGTCGGCCTGCCCGGACCCGCCAGGGAATCCCGGATGCGCCGGATATGGCTCACCAATCGCGACTCCTCCGCCTTCTGGCCGTCCTTCATGCGGTAGGTCAGCAGCTCCAGCTCCCGCTTCGCCCGCGTCATTCCCACATAAAACAGACGGACCGCCTCTTCCATGGGGGCGCGGTTGCCGTTTTCAAACTTTTTGATATCCTCGGCCGACGGAATGACGCCTTCGATCAGATCGATCATGTATACCCGATCGAACTCCAATCCCTTGGCGCTGTGCAGGGTGGACAATGTCACCGCTTCTTCTCCCTTTCTGAACTTCGCCTCCCGCATGACCGCCTGAAGCCGCTTCAACCGGCTCGCGAACGCCTCCAGCGTCTCCAGACCGTCCGCAATATCCTCCAGCGTGTTCAAGATGCCGATCAGCGTATCCCGCCTGAACCCGAGACGCTCGCACCTTTTCTCCAGCGCCTTCTCGTACCCCAGGTTCGCGCGAATCGTCCAGATCGCCTGCTTGGGGGACATCTCCCGCAGCGAAGCGAACGTCGCCTTGCATTCCTCCAGCAGCTTCGGCTGATAATCGCGCAGCTCGACGTGCCGGAGCAGATTGTCGAACACGGATTCGTTGTTCCGAATCCGCTTCAGGGCTTCCATCTGCTCCCGGGTGATGTAGGCGTTGAACTTTTGGTAGATTCGCTCCAGCAGGTCGGGACGGCGGTCGGTATACGCCATTCTCATGAAGTTGAGCACGTCCTCCACCACCCAATGGGAGAAAAAACGGTGATCCCCGTCCTTCATATAAAACGGGATGCCCAACCGGTCGAACGTGTCGACCAGCGCGACGGACGAATGATGGTTGCGGTACAGAACGGCCGAATCCCCGATCCGGCCCGCACTCATGATTCTCTCCGCCACGTACCGGGCTTGATGCTTGTAGTCGGGCAGACTGGTGATCCGGATCGGCTCGCCGGCCGGATTGCCGGTCGTCATGTTTTTGTCGTAACGGTCCCGGTTCCGCTTGATGAAGGCGTTCGCCGCCTCGACGATGTGTTTCGTCGAACGGTAATTATGCTCCATCTTCAGGATAACCGCATCGGGATACGCCTGCTTGAAATCCAGCAGATAGCGGGGTTCCGCCGCCCGCCAGCCGTAGATGCTCTGGTCGTCGTCGGCGACGACGCAGAGATTGCCGTGTGCCTGGACCAGCAGCGCGATAATTTCGTGCTGCAGCAGGGACGTATCCTGACTTTCGTCCGTCAGGACGTAGTCGTATTTCCGCTGATACTTCGCCAGCAGCCGCCGATCTTCCGACAGCGCCCGATAGGCGATCTCCAGCATGTCGTCGTAGTCGACCAGCAGCCTGTCCGTTCCCGACTTCTTAAACGCCTCGTACTCCCGCAGGATCGAGGGAGCTTCCTTCACGTCGCACTCCGTCTCGTCCCACCGGTCGGGCGGAATCCTTTTGTTTTTGACGTAAGAGATGTAGGTCGTCAGAGCTTCCAACTGGTCTTCGGCGATGCTCTCGCCGGTCAGGCTGTTGTGGATCTCCCGCAAAATCTGCGTCTTATGCAAGGCCGGATATGCGGCGTCCGGCTCATCGGCATGGCGTTCGATCACACGGTAACCGATGCCCCTCTGGCGGAGATAATCGGCCATCACCTGGGACGCCAGGCTGTGAATCGTCGAGAAGCCGACGCTCCCTTCCGGATATTCGGGGAAAAAGCGCCGGAACCGCTCCTTCATGTCCGCGGCCGCCGCTTTGCTGAACGTGACCGCTTTGATCCGGGACGGATGGACTCCTTTCTCTTCGATCAGATAACCGATCCGCATCATGATGGTGGTCGTCTTGCCCGATCCGGGAGTCGCCAGCAGCAGCAGGGGCCCTTCCGTGCGGAGCACGGCCTCCTTCTGCACCGGATTGAGCGATACGCCGATCTGCCGTTGCTTGCGGGTGAAAAAGTCTTCTGTCATCTGTCAGCATGCCCTTCCGTTCATGTGCTCGAACGTTGATTGTACCACAGGAACAGACGGCACAAAACAAAACCGAAGCCCTTCCGCCAAAACGTGCCCCCGAATCGTATTCGCGGCCGCGCACCGCCCTTCGGCTTCGGCCTGGCGAGACGACGCCACAAGAATCCGGACCGCCATCTCGCCGGGCGTCCGGTGCCCCGCGAATCATAGGTCACGCCTTCAGCCGTTCGCTCCATTCGCCCACCCTGTCGCCTTCCAGTCAAGCTTCTTCAACGGCGGTCCGCCGCACTCCCGCTCGGACTTCCGCCTATTCCGCTTTCTCGCCGCGTTCGAACTGGCCCGCGTATTCGATCTTTCCGTTCTCGTCGTACAGTCGGCCGCTGCCGTGGAAGACGCCGTTCTCGAACCCGCCTTCGTAGATCAGCCGTCCGAGCTTGTCGAACAGCATCCCTTGGCCGGACGGCTGCTCGTCCTTCAGCCCGCCTTCGTACTTGGAGCCGTCCGGCAGCACAAGCCCTCCCGTCTCCGGAGTCTGCCGGATAAACAAGACGCGCTTGTGATCGTCCCCATCCAGCTTCATGCCGAGCATCTGCAGGATGCCCGCGTACAGATACGTCGTATCGCCGACAAGCCTGGGCGCAAGCGGAAGCTCCTCCCGGCGGCCGTTAAATTCCCCGTACGCCGAACCGATGCTTGCCGAGAACGCCCGGTTCGACCGGCCCGACTTCTCTGCGACAATCCTCTGCCCCTCCGTCTGCCAAGAGATCTTCCAGCCGGCCGCCTCCAACACTTCCCGCATCGGCACGTATAGCGCTTCGTCGTCTATGCCCAGCGGAGGGTGCTCCAGGTTCAGCCTGGCGCCGTCCAAATAAACGGCGATCGGCTGATCGGCGTTCGGCGTAAACCTCGCGTCCAGCTTGCCGTTCCTCGAACCGAACGCCGGCAGAACGGCAACCGCATGAAAGGGCTGGCTCGCGCTTACGTAGATCCAATTCCCATCCCCGCTCGTGCCGATGATACGGAAATAGTGGTACAACCCTTCATACAGCGTCTTCTCTTCCATGCTGCCGGCGTCTAACACCCGGATGCTTCCCGTGTACTGCAACTGATCCGCCTGGTAATCATCGGCCGAATGAACAAGCCGATGCGTCCCGTCCAACCAATGCTCCGACCACCAATTCGCCTCGTAATCCAGTCGTTCCTCGCCCCGGTAAAGCCCTCCATTGGCATAGAGGCGGTATTGGCCGTCGCTGGAAGCCGAATATCCCGACCAGTATTCGTCCGGAATCGGAAGCTGGACGGATCGAATCTCATCCTGTTCCCAGTCGTACGCGTAACGAATCTCGCGATACGACTCCCCATCATGCAGCACAAAGTACACTTGCTTTCCGTCATCGCGGAACTCGACGGCCATTTTACGCCCAAATCCCTGATCGTGCGGCGGCGCACCCTCTATCGATTCTTCGAGCACTCGAGCGGTCCCGGATTCCAGCGAATACAGCATGACGGACAATCCCTCCGTCTGATCCTCATCCCCGACATACAGGAACACATGCCGGCCGTCCTTCGAGAAGCTCGCGCCATGCACGTATCCGTCCACATGAATCGGCACGGCCTGGGCGCTGCCGGGAACCTCGATCCCCGCGGCGGGCCGCTCATAGAAAAAACCTCGGCGATCGGCTACAAAATCGCCCGTTCCCCTATACACGCGATCCAGCTTGACGGGGTACGGGATCAACCGTTTCTCCTCCAGATCGTAGAGCGCGTACAGCCGATCCAGCACGGCGTCGCATTCGCAGAAATCCGTCGGTCGCGATCCGATCAGATAACGGTCGCTATGGCTGAGCTTGAGGAAAGAGTAAGGTTCGTCATAAGCGGCCAGCAGCTCGCGCGACTCGCCTGATGCCGAATACCGCCACAACTGCGTCGGCACCTGAATCGAGGCCATAAAGACCGGAGCTTCTTTAATCCGCTTGCCCCCGCTTGTCAAAGCGCCCCTGACATCAACCCGATAATCGCCGTACAAGTAGGTCCGAATCTCCGCGTTTTTTATCGTGACTTGGACATCGGCCTTCAGCAGCCGGTCGTTCTCCCACCGAAAAAACCATTCCAGCTTGGGCGCATTCGGACTTTGCCCCTCGACAGCTTGCTCGCGGATAGCCGCAGCAACCGACTCGCGATTCATCGGTTCGGCAAATTCGAGCACGTACGTCTGCGGCGAGTCGGATACCAGCGTTCGGATCGGCGCCCTCAAGCGGGGTTCCGACTCCAACCAGATCGACACCGGCTCCTCTGATGCTTGAACCTCCCTGTCGGGGCTTGCGCTTTCAGCCGCCGCAGCGGGTACGGCTATAGCTCCTCCCAGCAGCAGCATGCATAATAGAACTGCAAACACGTTTCGACGATACATCCGGCCTCTACCTCCCGCGATCCCATAAAGTGGTATTTATCTGTATGACGACGGAAAGCGGCCGCAGTTGCGGAACCAATGGCGTACCGAAAGATTTATTTCCGATATCCACAACGCTACTCTTTTATCCATATAGATATCCACATCTTCCACAAGAAACAAACCGCTGTTCCGGCTGGATTGGGAGTTGTGTATCCACATATCCACAACCCCGCAAGAAATTACGTGGGTGCCGGATCGAAATGCAGTCCACCCGCATTTCTTCAAAATCGGCGTTCTCCTGCCGATATAGACGAAATAAGCAGGAAGGCCCGCTCCTTGTTCATAGGGAAGGAACGAGCCGTATGAAGCTCATACGCGGGTATACGAGGAGGAGATCTTTTGCATTTGTTGTCCGTCAACATCCAAGGAAAGAACTATCGACTTGTCTGCAGCGAAGACTTTATTGCGCAGATGGGCAAGGTATCCGCCACCTTCGACATGATCACTCAGGAACTGGAGCAAGCCGGGGATCAACTGTGGGCGATCGGGGACGGAGAGGAGGTGTTCCTGATCGGCCGCGCCTTCTCCTTGTGCTGCGAGATAGCCGGAACGTCCATCCGTCTGACGCAGATCCTGCCGCCGGAGAACGTCATCCTGTAACCTCTTCCGCTATCCGGATGCCGGGAACGTTAGAGCCGACAAACGACAACGCCATTGCCGCCGGATGGTCGTCGTGCGTGTCGGGCAAAGGCGGCTGCGGTCTGCCGGGATGCGCCGTCATCCGCCGGGTTGCTCGTCCGCCGCAATTCCCGGCTTGCGAAAGCTCCTCGCATACAGCGGAGATCCGGTCGCATTCAAGCGAAGCGGGGCTTCGGTGTGGCGTTCGTGAAGCCCGCGAGGCTCTCGCTTCCCTGACGACCGGTTCCTGACCAAGAGCAGCGGAGCCAACTGCTCGGCCTGGCCGGTCTGTCCCGCTTCTCCTTTTTCCTGCCGTTCCTTGCCGATCGCCAGCCAGCTTAATCCTAAGCTGACCGATGTCAGCAATAAGGCGAGAGCCTGAAGCTCCTCCGATGACAACTCCTTTTTCTTCACAGTCTCCCTCCTCTTGTTGGCGTATAGGTTCCATCTCTATATCTCTTCCGCAACAATGGCCGGGAGCACTTCGGCATCGGCCGTTTTTTTCTCCTGTCTGGCTTTCAGAATGGAGAGCAGTGCGACTACATCGCCTATGATGATAAAAACGGCGGACAAGAGAGCGAGATCGTCAGCCGATAATTCCGTCTTACCCGTCTCCATGTTTTTCGGCATTCGGCTTCTTCCCCTTGTTCCCATATACTGATAACAGCCTATGCGGTAAAGTTTTTTCAGCGTGGGCGAATGCACGGTTCCAAAAAATATTAGAGGCCGGCAACCCGCAAAACAAAGACCGCAAGCATGCTCCTATGGTACACTACTGCCAGTAGAACATATGACAGCAGCAGGGTGAGTCGGGATGAAGCTGGTATCCTGGAACGTCAACGGGTTGAGAGCCTGTGTGAATAAAGGTTTTCTCGATTATTTCAAAACGGCGGACGCCGATATTTTCTGCATTCAGGAAACGAAATTGCAAGAGGGGCAAATCTGCCTGGAGCTGGGCGAAGAATACGAGCAGTTCTGGAACTACGCGGAGACCAAAGGATACTCGGGAACCGCCGTGTTCACGCGGCTGAAGCCGCTGTCGGTCCGGTACGGTCTGGAGGAGGACCGCGAGCCGGAGGGCCGGATTCTTACCCTGGAATTCGAAGGGTTCTACCTCGTGAACGTCTACACGCCGAACGCGCGGCGCGACTTGTCGCGGTTGACGTACAGGCTGGAGTGGGAGGACCGGTTCCGGAGCTATTTGCTGCGGCTGGACGCGGTAAAGCCTGTGATCGTCTGCGGGGATTTGAACGTGGCCCACCAGGAGATCGACTTGAAAAACGCGAAGTCCAACCAGGGCAATTCCGGCTTCACCAACGAAGAGCGGGAGAAAATGACCCGGCTGCTGGAGTCCGGCTTCGTCGACACGTTCCGGCACTTTTATCCGGACCGGACGGACGCGTATAGCTGGTGGTCGTTGATGCCCCGGGTCAGAGAGAGGAACATCGGGTGGCGGATCGACTATTTCCTCGTCTCCGAAAGGCTGTGTCCGCTGCTGAAGGACGCGCAGATCGACGCTCACGTCATGGGCAGCGACCATTGTCCGGTGGTGCTGCTGATGGACATGCCAGCTGAGCCGCAGGCGCCGATTTCAACCTGAAGCCCGTGCCCGCATCCGAGCGGCCCCCTCCGCTTCAGTCGCGGCCGGATTTTGTTTGGCATACAGTTCTTTGTAGTACCCGCCCAGCTCCAACAAGCTGCGGTGGTCGCCGCTTTCGATAATTTCCCCGTTCTTCATGACAAAGATCGTGTCGGCCGTCAATACCGTCGAGAGCCGGTGGGCGATCATGATAATCGTTTTATCGCGCTGCATCCGGCGGATGGAGGCTTGAACCAGCTTTTCGCTTTCGTTATCGAGCGCGCTGGTCGCCTCATCCAAGAGGATGATGGCCGGGTCTTTCAGGAAAACGCGGGCAAGCGCAATCCGTTGCTTCTGTCCTCCGGACAGCTTGACGCCCCGCTCGCCGATTTCCGTATCGTAGCCCTTGGGCAACGAGCGGATAAAATCGTGCGCGAAAGCTTTTTTCGCGGCGTCCGCCACCTCTTCGTCCGTCGCGTCAAGCTTCGCGATCATCAGATTGTCCCGCACGGAAGAGCTGTACAAGAAATGATCCTGGGCGACGATCCCCATCTGCCGCCTCAGACTGGATATGGAGTAGTCCTTGATGCTGACGCCGTCGATTAATATTTCACCGCGATCCGCATCGTACATCCGGGTCAGCAGTTGCAGGATCGTGCTCTTGCCGCCTCCGCTTTCGCCGACGAACGCATAGGTCTTCCCTTTCTCCAGCGTGAAGGATACGTTCTTGATCGCGTCATCGCGGCCATTGTAGGAGAAGGACACCTGCCGGAAGCGGATCGACTCCGTGAAGGATTTGAGCTCCACGGGCCGATCCCGTTCTATTACGGTCGAGGGGGTGTTCAGGAAATCAAACACCCGCTGCAAAGCCACGTTTCCTTCCGCGATCGCGGGGAATGCCTGAACGAGAGCCGTTACGGGACTTCTCATCCGATCGACATAAGCGAAGAAGGCCATTAGACTTCCCAGGGTTAAATTGCCGTCCAGGACGGAAAAGCTGCCGACGAACACCACCATAAAAGGCGTCACGTCGTTCAAAACATTAACCGCGGCCAGCGAAACCGCATGAATGCCGACTTGCTTATCCGTCAGCTTTCCATATCGGTCCAAGTGCCGGTCCAACTCTTCCCGATCCCGTTTTTCGGACAAAAACCATTTGGACACGATCGCGCCCTGAATCTTCTCCAAGACAAAGCCGCTCAGCAGGGAACGGTAATTCATCATTTGGCTCGTCGCCCGCTTTAACCTTCTGGAGAGAAGATGAGCCAACGCAAATTGGATGCCGACAAGCAGCACGGATACCAGGGTCAATCTCACATTTAAAGCAAGCATCACGCTTATGATGAAGAACAATACAAGCAGCTCGATCCAGATATTGGACAGGACCGCCATCATCAAGCCTCTAATTTTCTCAATGTCGTCGAAGAAGCGCGCTCCGATCTCGCCGCTCTTGTTGTCCGCCAAATACTTCGGATCAAGCGAATGAACCTTGCTGAAGACATCTTGACGAAGCGCCTTGATGACATTGTTGTTCGCCTTGTGCGTGAAATACTGCCGGACATATTCCATGGGAGCCCGGATCAGGAAACATACCAGAAGCAGAAGCGCGGCGATAAGCAGCAGCCGCTCTGCTTTTTCCGGGACGGACAAGGCATGGCTCTGCAGCAGCTCATCGAACACGTATTTGACCGCCAAAGGAACAAACAGCGGGATCAGAAACCGGAATACGCTGCCGACAAAGCCCCATAGATACAGCTGCTTTTCCTTCATGACATAAGGAATAAACGGACGGAACGCGCTCATTGGAAAAACTCCCTCAGGGAACCTTCACGACGTAGGATACGGTAAAGACCCGTCCGTCTTGTTGGAATTGCCCCCATATCTTATAGATCCCGCTCCGGGGAAAACTCGTCTCGAATACGGCGTTCGGCCCCGTGTTCTGCCCTTCGTCGGCATGAACGTGCACGTAACGTTCGCCATCCTCCGATAAAATCACCACGTGACCGATCGCTCCCAGGTAAGGCTCAAGGTCCGTAACCGGTTGATTCGTTCGATCGTCTTCAATGCAAAAGGTCAGTTTTGTTTCTTGGTTAACCGCCAGACGATCCACGTTAAGAGTAACCCGTTTGCCCTCGACGGTTGTGAGCCAGTACGTCTCCGGCATGATCGGGGTCGGTTCGGCCCGTTGTCCTTCGACTTCGATCCACTTCATCTCCGTCATGGCGTCGCCGCCGGTCGGCTTAAAATCGGCAATCAACCGGTATTCGCCGCCCGCGGGAAACTCATGGCCGATCTCGAACACGCCGTTCCCCTTATATTCGGGATGAATGTGATCGAAATAAGACAAATCCTTGCTGACGACGATCAGATGCAGCAGTTTCTCGTGGGTGACGTCAAAATCGTGAATCGGCTCGCCGTCGTCCTTCCGGATCTCGATCCGGATGGTCCTCCCTTCTCCTTCCCCGGAGCTCGGTCCGCCGTCAAGCGTCCATTCCGTTCGGACATGGTCTTGCATGATTCGTTGACTGACGTAGTCCACGTGCTCGTTCTCCCACGATTCGGACCCGCATGCCGACAACAGCACGGCCAGGCCCAGCAGGATCGGAATCCACTTCTTACTCATAACGTAGCGCCTCGCTTAATCGGGTTTTTGCCGCTCTCCGAGCCGGTGTGAAACTGGACATCAAACTGATGAAAAGACCGAACAAACCGACGGCAAGCAGAATGACCCAGGAAACTCCAAATTGATAGGTTAAGGATTGGATCGAGAAGAAGGTCGACGCCATGTAAATCAGCAGAATACCGAGGATTAAACCGATCACCGTGGCGGTAACCCCGATGCCGAATCCCTCCAGCACAATCATGCGGATGATTTGCCGGCGCGTCACGCCTACCGCCCGCATCATGCCAAGTTCCCGAATCCGCTCCATGATGTTCATAAGCAGCGTATTCGCAATCCCGATGCCCGAGATGACAATCGAGAGAACAACCAGAAGGTTAATGATGCTGAATGAGCCCGTATAGATCGCCCCGATCACGGATACCCAATCTTCCGGTCCGAACATCTCCATGATCCGAACCCCGAATTGGTCGAATATTCTTTCTCTCAATTGCAGAGGGGTCGTATTCTCGTCCTTGATGACCAGCGCGTTTCGCTCATACTTGAGCCCGAAGTTGTCCCGGAATACGTCCTCGCGCATAAAGGCGCCGTAGCCGCTGTTCTTCATCGTCTTGACGACACCCGCGACGGTGAACGGCCGGGGACCGCGGAGAGTCTCAAGCGTGATGGTTTCTCCGATCGTGCCTCCCCATATGCCGTAAGCGATCTGGTCCAGGATCAGTTCCTGTTCATCCAACTGCCGGATCAGCTCGCTATGAGTTGTTCCGGAAACCGCAAACAGCGGGAATCTGTCGATCCACTCCTCCCCAACTCCGTATACGGGAAGCTTGCGTTTCTGGCCGTTTAAGGTCCAGACGGCGGAATACAGGGGGTACGTCTCCGCATCGGCTACGCCTTCGATTTTCTTCAACTGCTCCAAATCCGTTTTTTCAATATGATGAAATTCGACATCCAGGTTACCGCCATAAGAAGAATGGATGACTTGCTCGTAAGTCTGGATGATCGCCGAGTTCAAGGAGCTCATTAAGAGAATCATCGCAATCCCCATGCAGAGAATCACGGAGGTCATCGCCGAACGGCCCGAATTCCGGTTCAGATTGCGAATCGCGACCTCGCCGCTGAATCCGAACAGCAAGCGGTAGACGGGCCGCAACAAGAACGCAAACATTCGAAACAGGTAAGGAAAAACCAGAGCGACGCCGATAAACAACGGAACGATCAGAAGCAGATGCTTGATCCAAAAGCAGGACAGGATCAACAGCGTTCCGGCGACCGGTTGCCATATGCGGAGGCGGCCCGGCTTCGCCGGTTGTTCCTTCAATCCTTCAATTACGCTGACTTTGCCCGCCTGATACATGGGATAGAAGGAGGCCGCGATCGGCACCAGAATGCCGGCCAGCACGGATACGACCAATCCTTTGGCGACCGTCATGCTTCCTTCGTCGTACACACTGAACACCAAGAAGATAACGGCCTTCAGCAGAGCGGCCAGACCGTATCCGACAGCCAACCCCGCCCCCGTCCCGATTACGGAAAGCAGATGCACCTCGAACAGGACAAACGTCCGCAATTGCTCGGGTGTATAACCGATCGTCTTGAGAGAGGCAAACTCGTTTTTTCTCTCTTTTATGCTGACATACAGGGAATGGAAGATGATAAAGGCGCTCAAGGCGATGCCGAGAAACCCGGCGATATACAGCGCGAGAAAGAAGGTTCCCGCATCCTTGAATTGGGAATCGAAATCGATGATGACCGGCTGCATGTAGACATTGTCGTATTGCTTCACCAGCTCATCGACTTGATTCTGGACCGCCCGCATTTCCGCTTCGTTCAGCGCCTTGATCTGGACGTTCTCGATCTGGCCGGCCTTACCGAACCATTCCTGCAAGACGGGCAAGGGAACGGCCACCGACCACGGATGATACTTGGCCATCATCCAACTGGACGGTCCCATCAGCTCGACCGTGTACTTGACGATGGCGGACACCTCAATCTCCCGGATTCCGTTGTCCGTATCAAAGGAGAGCTTATCGCCCACATCGATCTTCCATACGCGGGCGCTTCGGTCGGTAATCACAGCCCCGCCCGATTCCAGGCTCCCTTTGATCAATTTGAAATTGGTAAGCGGCGTATTCAGGCTGCTGTACCCGATCAGATCGACCCTTTTCTGAATGGAGGTAATCCCCTCCTCTTCCCAATGCAGCTTCGTATTTTGTTTTAAAGCGGCGATCGAAGCCGCGTTGTTCAGCTTCCGTACTTGTTCGTATACCTCCTGGGAGAAATACGCTTCCGTCCCGTTCATCGTGTAATCCGCTTTGCCGAAGGCCGATTTCAGGTAAAGGGGAAAAACCTTGTTCGCGGTATCGATGGAGGCGATCACCGCAAACGCAGAGCCGACCCCGATCACAATGGACAAAATCGTCAGGAACGTTCGAAGCTTGCGGCGCATCAGGTTGCGCCATGCGATCTGCCAGAGATTCAACGCCGCTCCACTCCTTCCTGTCCCTCTTGCACGACTTCGCCGTCCCTTAGCAGGATGATCCGATCCGCCGTTTGCGCCGCCTGCTGATCGTGGGTCACCATGACGACGGTGATGCCTTCCTCTTTATTCAGCCGGGACAGGAGCTGCAGCACGTCCCGGCCGTTCTTCCGATCGAGATTTCCGGTCGGCTCATCCGCCAGAATGAGTTGAGGCTTCATCGCCAAAGCTCTGGCGATCGCCACCCGCTGCTGCTGCCCGCCGCTTAACTGGGACGGAAAACGATGTTCGTTCCCTTCCAAGTTCACATCCCGCAGCAGCCGCTGCACTCTCGATTTGATCTCGGATTTGGGAGCCCGGTTGGCCGCAAGCGGCAAAGCGATATTTTCCGCTGCGGTCATCATGGGCAGCAGTTGATAATTCTGGAACACGAAGCCGACCTTGGTCCGCCGAAACAACGTTCTTTCTTTTTCGTTAAGCTGGTTCAGGGTGACGCCATCGACAATGACGCTTCCGGAGGTCGGCAAGTCGAGTCCTCCAATCAACTGCAAGAGCGTGCTCTTGCCCGAGCCGCTGGGCCCCATAATGGCAATAAATTCCCCGTTTCCGATCCGAATATCGGTCTGCTTCAAGGCGGTGAAATGACCCGCTTCCATCGCGAACACTTTGGATACTTGTTCAAGCTTGATCATCCGAACGCTGGCCTCCCCATTGTTAAGATTCGATACCCTGTTTGGCATGAGTTCATCATAAAACAGGAGACGGGAAGCCAACGCGCAAACGATGCATGCCTCCGCGCAAAGTTTTGCGGGTGCCCCGCAACGATCGGCCGGGTGTCGCAGCAAATAAAAAGCAACGGCGCATCGTCCTTGTGTCAAGGATGAAACGCCGTTGCTTTGCAATTAAGCACGTTAATATAAATCCTCCGCGGGAAGAATGCCCAAGCTTTTGGCCTTCTTGATAACCTCCACGCGCGAGCTGACATGCAGCTTCTGAAAAAGCTCCGTCAAGCTGTATTCCAATGAGCGCTGGCTGATCATTAACGTTTTGGAAATTTCCTTGTTGCTTTTCCCTTTCGCCAGCTCCCTCAGCAGTCGGTCCTCTTCTTGCGTGATCGTCGTTTTCTCCTGTCCTTGATCCCCTGCGACCACGATCTCGTGGCGCCTAAGCTGCTTCAAGAGGCGCATCGGTATAATCGCCTCTTTCCTGGCCGCGCAGCGTATAGCCTGGATCAACTGCTCCCGGGTCGATGTCTTGGCAATAAAACCGGAGACTCCCGATTCCATCAGCAGATTGAAATGAGGAGCGATCTCGAAGCCCGAGTATATCAGGATGACGGCATCCGGCACATATTCGAGCACCTTGCGGGTCAAATCCGCCCCGTTCATATTCGGCATGTACAAATCAAACAGGATGACGTCGAATTGCTTCAGTCGCACCAAATCCGGCACGCAATACACGTCCGTTTCTATGGTGACGTGCATATCCGGCTCGGACTCGATCAGCATTTTGGTTCCTTCGACGACAGAACGGTGATCATCGACCAATAAGATTTCCATAGCTTCCACCCTTGAGTTGCGTGTTTGTCGGGAGATCGATTTTAACATGGAATCCTTCCCCGGGAGCGGACTTCAATTCCATTACTCCTTCCAAGCTGAGAACCCTTTTTTCGATGCCGGCGATGCCCATATGCTGAAAGGACCCGCCGTACGCGGACAAGTCCATGCCGATCCCGTTGTCGGAGTAGGAAAAGCAGACCGTATCCGCATGACCGGTCAGCGCCATCGTCACCCTGGAGGCCTTCGAATGTTTGGAGGCATTGTTCAGCAGCTCCTGAACGATCCGGTATATCCCGAGTATTTGTTCCTCGTTCAGCAGACCGTCCAACTGCCCGGCCGAAAAATCGATCTCGTAATTGGAAAACATCCTGGCGTACGAAAATAAACTTTTTAACGATTCGACCAGCCCCATCTTCAGCAGAAAGGGCGGCCGCAGTTCATTGCACGTAATCCGGATCTGGTGAATGGCATCGAGCAGCCCCTCTTCGATCTGGCTCAATTCCTGCTGCGTGTCCTTGTCGAAGGCTTTGAAGGAGCGCAGCGATTCCAGCTTGCGGTACCAGATGATAAGATCCTGCAGAACCGAATCGTGCAGGTCGCTGGACAGCGAGGCCCTCTCCTTCTCCGAGAGCTTGAACAAAAGCCGGAGCATCCATTTCGGCGTTTCGTTGGCCGTGACGTGTTCTTCCAGACGCTTCATGAGGTCTTCGATCCGATGCAGATTATCGTAGAGGATCGTGACATAATGAACCGCCGTTTCCAGCCATTCCTCCTCGATCTTCAGCATCGGCTGAGCCATGCCGATCCGCAGATAGACCGGCTGCTGCTTCTCGCCGATCTTGACCCATCGGTCATGCGGGCACATACGGACCGGCTCCTGCCCTCTCGGCACTTCTTCGATCGAGACGCTTCTGGCCTGCAGGATGGCCTTCACCTCTTCGATCAGTCTGTTCTCCAGCTCCGACACCTTCATGACATTGGCGAGGTCGTTGGAGAACCGGTTCAAGCTTTGCTGCAGCGCTTTGTACCGTTCCTCGCTTTTGATCAGCTCGCGTTCCTCGATTTTTCGTTTCGTAATATCCTTCACGATACCGTGTATCCCGTTGAGTTTTCCCGAGAGGTAGATGGGGACAAACGTGATGCTTACAATCTTCTCTCCCTGCTCCTGCTTCGTGATGCGGCATTCGATATCCCTCGGCTCTCCCTGAGTCATGACGTGGAAGATCGTCTCGTACACCGACGGATGATCCTCATCGACAATTAATCCGAGGAAGCAGCGGTCCGCCAGCTTGTCGATCTGGATGCCCGTGATCGTCTCAAAAGACCGGTTGGCGTTGACGAAATAAAACCGTTCCAACTCGATGGAAAATACGCCGTCCAAGTTATTTTCAAAGAGAGACTTGTATCGCTGCTCGCTCTCCTCCAACGCCCGCTCCGAACGTATCTTCTCGGTGATGTCCAGGATCATGCCGTCGATTCGTTCGATCTCGCCGGCATGGTTCAGATAAGGATGGGCAATCAATCTGCCCCACCGGGTCTCTCCTTCGATATGAATCAGCCGGATGAGCTGGCGGATCGGCAATCCCCTGTCGAGCTTCTCCTTCGCCTCTCCAAAGAGAATGGCGTTGTCCTCGGGATGAATATGGTCGTGCAGACGAATCGGATTCGTCATGATTTCGCTCCGCGGCAATCCGCAAATTTTCTCGATGCTTTCGGAACAGAACGTGTAGGCGCGAAAATCTTTATCCGTTGACCAGACTGCCGCATTGACGTTATCCAGAATGTTTTCCAGCAGTTGCTCCGTTTTTTTTCGTTCGGTGATATCCCTGACCACCGCCACCACAGCCTGTACCTGTCCGTCCCGATCCAATACGGGCTTCACCCGTGCTTCCAGGTAAACCGTATGGCCTTGCGGATGAAGAAGCCGATACTCCGCATCGGTCGGTTGCCCGGATCGTATCGTCTCCACAAACAGGGCTCGCACCCGGTCCCTGTCGTCGGGATGGATGATCTCGAAAGCGTCGGTTCCTTCGTAATCTTCCGTTCCGTAGCCGACCAGGGTTCTTAGCGACGGCGACACGTAACGGACGACGGCTTCGCGATCGACCAGCACGATCGTATCCCACGTATTCTCGGCGATCATCCGGTAATGCTCCCCGGCTTCCAACCGCAGCGGATCGGCTCCACCCTGTCCCGCGCCATCGGTTAACCAGACGGTATAGGCGATGACCCGGTCTTGTTCATCGATAACGGGTATCCTGCTGATCTTATCGAGCTGGAATCCGCCTTGGCCATAGAGAACTTCGCCGTGGTATAACGGCTCGCCCTTGCCGCTGAATTCGCGTTGAAAGGCGGGATTGCCCCAGAGGACCCGTTCGTTGAGGTCGATGACATACACGGGACTGGGTACGCTTTGAAGAAATTGCCGAGCGCTCCTGATCAAATCCGGACCGATTTCCATATTCGTTGTCTCCCCGTTTGACGTCTTCGGGCTTCCATAACCCGGTTATTCCCATTATAAATAATTCAGGGGAAGGTTAGCGCGCAAAAAAATAGGGAAAGGCCGCAATTTGTACGCGCATATACGGGCCGATAGCGGCAAAGCGGGAGCCAACCGGGCAGCGGCAGCGGGAGCGCATCGGATATGGACAGGGGCCAGAACTTGGCCCCTTTGCTTAAACGTTATCCGCTCTCCTACACGCTGCTGCTTTTAACTATATTCTTTATCACGACGGCTGGAAAATCTGCGGCCCGTGACGAGCTTAGCGATACGGAATATCGTTAAGGGCCGGTTGCCCCCCATCTATTCCGCTGATTTCCAGGCGTTAGCGATATTTTAAATCGCTAAACGGACACAGAAGGGGCGGCACGGCCATGTTTACGATATTTTATAGCGTAAACAGCCCCGGCGAACACGCCCCGCTTTCACACAAAAAAACTGGAGCATCACCGGCACGAAGCCGATGAATCTCCAGTTCTACACTCATCTTCGAAATTAATGACCCGAAGCTTCGTGGTCGTTGCTCAGCTTCGTCACCTCGAACAGCTTGAACAGCAAGCTGAATACGATCGCCACGACGGTAGCGAGCGCCATACCCGACAGCGAGAAGCTGCCGATCGTGATCTTCGCGCCGCTGAGGCCGGTAACCAGCACGATCAGCGTCAGGAACAGGTTCGTCGGCTTGCTGTAATCCACCTTCGACTCCACGAGCATGCGGAATCCGGAAGCGGCGATAACGCCGAACAGCATCAAGGAGACGCCGCCCATAACCGGCTCCGGGATATTGGCGACCAGCGCCGAGAATTTGCCGAGGAACGAGAGCAGGATCGCGATCACCGCCGCGCCGCCGATCACGAAGGTCGAATAGACGCGCGTAATGGCGAGAACGCCGATATTTTCTCCGTATGTCGTATTGGGGGTCGAACCGACGAAACCGGACACCAGCGTCGACAACCCGTTCCCCAGCATCGAGCGGTGCAGTCCGGGGTCCTCGGACAAATTTTTCTTCACGATATTGCCGGTGACGATTAAATGCCCGATATGCTCGGCAATAACGACCAGCGAGGCCGGGGCGATCGTCAGGATCGCCGCCCATTCAAACGTCGGGAACGTAAACGTCGGCGCATCGAACCAACTCTTCTGGCCGACGACGCCGAAGTCCACCAGCTTCATGAAAAAGGCGATCACGTAACCCGTGACGATGCCGAACAAAATCGGAATGATGCGCATAAATCCCCGGAACAGAACGGAACCGAGAATCGTGACGAACAGCGTGATCGTGGAGAGCGCGATCGTGCCGGCATCCGGCGACCACGTCTTCGCAGGATCTTGGGGGATCCAACCGGCCATCCTGGCGGCGACCGGAACCAGCTCCAGACCGATAACCGCCACGATGGCGCCCATGGCAGCAGGCGGGAACACGACGTTGATCCAATTCGTACCCGCGACTTTGATAACCCAGGCCAGGATCGTGAAGATCAGACCCGCGACGATAAAACCGCCAAGCGCCGCCGAGTAGCCCGCTTCAGGCGAAGCGTAATTGCCGATGACCGCGCCGGCCGGAGCGATAAAGGCGAAGCTGGAGCCCAAGTAAGCGGGCACTTTCCCTTGGCAAATCCACAAATAAAACAAGGTGCCGATCCCGTTCATCAGCAGACAAATCGCCGGGTCCACGCCGAGCAGATTCGGAACGAGCACCGTCGATCCGAACATGGCGAACAGATGCTGCAGGCTCAGCATGAGACTTTGTCCCATGGGCAATCTTTCATGAACGCCGATTTCTTTTCTCATGCAGACGTTATCCCCCAATGATCGCGTTTATACGTTATATAAGATGACATACCCTTGTTGATTCTACCGGGCGGCCAACCATTTGGCAAGCGATTTCTTTTTAGAATAAAAAGGCAGCGCGGAACCGGAAGTCAGGTTCCACCCTGCCGTTCTCCCAAGCTGATTCGATTGGCTTCCTCTCTTCGATGGCCCGGCAAGCCACGCTTACGAGGCGACGGGTCCGGTGCGAGAAAGGGGAAACTCCTGCCTCCATTTAACAAAGGCCGCAAGTTTTATATAATAAAGCGATAAAGCGGTGATTTCTGTCGGAGGCGAATAAACGTGAAAAGAATAGCGGTATTTTGCGGGTCCAGCAACGGAGCGTCGGATGTATACATCCAAGGCGCCGCAAAGCTTGGCGAAGAACTGGCCAAACGCGAGATCGCGCTGGTCTACGGCGGCGCAAGCGTAGGAGTGATGGGAGCGGTCGCCGATTCCGTCTTGGCGCACGGCGGACGGGCGATCGGCATCATCCCGGCTTTCCTGGAAAAAAGGGAAATCTCCCACAAAGGGTTGACCGAGCTCATCGTGGTTGATTCCATGCATGAACGAAAAGCGAAAATGGCGGAGCTGGCCGACGGCTTCATCGCGCTGCCGGGCGGGCCTGGGACGCTGGAAGAATTCTTTGAAGCGTTCACATGGGCCCAGTTGGGCCTTCACCGGAAGCCCTGCGGCTTGCTGAACATCCATCGCTATTACGATCCGCTTGTGGAGCTGTTCAACCACATGGCCAGGGAGCAGTTTCTGCAGGAGCAATACCGTTCCATGGCTCTCGTCGATACGGAACCGGCCGGGCTGCTGGATCAATTCTCGGCCTACGAACCGCCCAGCGTCAAAACCTATACCTGAACGGCAAAAGACCAAGGCATCACGCGCCTTGGTCTTCTTTATTGCTGCATGATGTGCCGCCGGTCTGTTTCAACGGTCAGCTTACGCTTCCATCCGATCCTGCGCGAGTTCGATCTGCTTCTCGCCCCATGTGCACATGGCGTCCAAAATAGGCTTCAGAGACCAGCCGTACTCCGTCAGCTTATAGCGGCATTTAACGCCGGCATCGCGATCGGATCGCTGCTGGGCGGAGCCGTCGTCGATTCGTTGGGGCTAGCGCATACCCCGTCAAAGACAAAAAAGGTGTAAAGAATGTTTGACACCTTTTTTGTCTTTATTTATAATGAGGGTGTAAAATATGTTTTACACCTATCGGATCATGGATGTGCATGCACGTGCAAAATCGAATCAAAGAATATCGGGAGAAGAAAAACATCTCCCAAGGAAAGCTGGCGGATTTATGCAACGTCAGCAGACAAACCATTAATGCGATTGAAAACAATAAATATGACCCCAGTTTGCAATTAGCTTTTAATCTTGCGAAACATTTGGGGGTTAAGGTTGATGATTTATTTTGGCATGAAGGAGAGGAAGAGGGATGAGCACCCGGAAAATTGGCGGCATCATTTTTGGAACTGGTGCCATAATCATGATAGGCTTCACCATTTATAAATTGGCCGCTGGAAAAGAGATCGACGGGATTAACGATATGGTGCCGATCGCAATCCTGCTGTCCGCATGTTTTACGGCGATAACTTGGGGAACGAAGGAAGAGAAGGACGGCATCTTGCAGGAGGAAGAGCTCGGGCAGAGAATTACGGAGAAAAGCTCGAAAATCAGTTACTTTATCCTCGTATTCTTTATATTCGCGGCGGTGTTTGCCGAAAAAATAATAAATGGGACCGTTAACGCATATATGTTAGCGATTCTAGGGTTATCCATCATTATTTTGCCTGCTGTTGAATTTGTCGTGGCCCGGAAGTATCAGTGATCAAGATCCCGATTGCGGATCATAACGTAACGGAGGCTGATGATCCTTGGATCAAACCAAGGGATGTACCCTTGTCGCGAAAGAGTCTTTTCATGCGGTAGGGCTGAAATGGGCAGGCACCTTCGCTGAAGCGGGAGCGGGCGGGATTCGAGTTATTCATGCCGAAATGCAGAATCGATTAAAAGAGATCCGGCATGTTATTCGTCCCGATGCGCTGCTCGGATTGTCGTTCCATAACATCGAAGGCGGATTCACTCATGACGCGGCGGTTGAAGTCGATAAGGTCGAGGACATCCCGGACGGAATGATCCGCATCGCTCTTCCGGCACGGACTTATGCCAAGTACGAGCATAAAAAGGGGCAAGATATCGATGCCTCCTACAACACGATCTATGCGTGGATCGAGAGCCGGGGCTGCAAGCTTCATGAGGGAGGCGTCACTCATTTTGAAGCAGCTTCATCAGCGGTTGTGTTCGGAAGCCATGGCGATGGCTTTGGTTTCATGAACGGTGCCGAACGGATGCTCGGGCGGTGCGTAGATCACGTAAATTTTCAGAGGCGTATTACCGGTGTTGATCAAATTGTGCCATTTTCCGGCAGGTACCATAATGGCATCGTCTTCATAGGCTTTTTCCACGAAGTCCAGCTTGTCTTGGCTATCCCCCATTTGAACAAGTCCTTGTCCTTCTTCAATCCGTATGAATTGATCCGTTGCCGGATGAACTTCCAAGCCGATGTCGTCTCCGACGTTGATGCTCATGACCGTCACCTGGAAGTGATCCCCTGTCCATATGGCGGTACGGTAAGTATTGTTTCGCCTCGTCGCTTTCTCAATGTTAACGACATAGGGTCTGGAGCCGTGATCCTTTAAGACTTCCTCTTTTAAAGAAGCAAATCGGGCGGCATTGTCTTTTTCCCGGGTGGAAGCATCCAAAAAGATGTGTTGGACGAACGGGTATGGAGTGTGCAAGCCGGTTTTTCTGTAAGCTTCATACCCCCTTATCCCCGCTTCATGGGCTTTTTTCAGCCCTTCGCTGTAATTATGAAAAGTCACCTTGTCCGCTTGGTACACCGGTTGTCTTCCGGTCAGCGAGATATACAGATGGGTCAACTGATTGAAATGAGCTTTTTTGTTTTCCAAGGCATACAGGATGTTATTTTTATGATTATGGTTCGGCGCCGCATGGGCTAATCGGGTATAAAGATCAATGGCGGAAGCTTCGCTTTTGATGCCGGCCAGTACAGCTTCGGACACTTGCGGGTCAGACTGGTTTCTTGGGTTATGGCTCGGGTGATAGACTGGCGTGTTGACATTGGCATAATAAGGATGCGTTCTGGGGTTACCGTACATGCGGGTCATTCCCTCCCCGGATTTTTTATAAAAGCATCATATGCCCAGGTTCCGAAAACGTACTTTCAAAATAAAATCCGGCTCAGGAACACCGAACCGGATAACCCTCTGTCCTATTGCCGGATACGAACGACCGATTTCGTCTCGCTTGCCCGGATGACGGCATCCAACACTTCCTGGTTGCGGTAAGCGTCCAGAAAACCGGGAAGACCGTCCGTTGCGGAGCCTTCAAGCAGCGCCAAGAAATCCTCGTATTGCTTTACGTGGCAATGCTTCGGCGCTTCCAGCGTCGCCTTGGCCAGTTGCCCCGGCTCCTCCTCCCGAATCCAGACGAGCCGGTCCGGATCAAGCGTGGAGACATGGATGGTGCCGGAATCGCCGTAGACGGACACCTCGTGCTGATTGCCCGACCCGACGGCATTGCGCGACGTTTGAAAGACCCCCATGATACCGCCTGTCATCCGTGCCAGGAAGCTCGCGAAATCGTCAACCTCAACTTGTACCCTGTTCCCGGTAACGGGGTCCAGGCGCTCCGGGATGATGTTATGAAGCTGGGCCGACAGTTCCTCGAATTCGCAGCCGAAGAGGAAGCGCGCCATGTCGATCATATGCGATCCCAAGTCGCCAAGCGTTCCCGTACCGGCAATAGCTTTATCGAACCGCCACACATAGGGGTGGCCGTACAGCGCAGCGCCCCATCCCTGCAAATACTGAATCGAGAAGCTGCGAACCGCGCCGATCTTGCCTTGCCGTATCAGTTCCCGCGCGTATCGGAATGCCGGAGTGTACCGGTACGTGAATCCGAACATCGCCGGCACCGGCTGCCGTTCGTACAGCTCCAGCAACGGCACAGCCTCCTCGAATACGCGGGTGAACGGCTTCTCGGCCAAGAACGGTTTGCCCGCCTGCAGGCAGGCACGGATGATGTCCGCATGAACGTTGTTCGGCGTTACCGACACCGCCGCATCGACGTCCGGATCTTCGATAAGCCGCACGAAGTCGGCGTACCGCTTATCCTCGGCGATTCCCAGTTGTTCGCCGACTTGAGCCATCGCCTCCGCGTTGACGTCGCTGACCGCAACAATCCGGAAGCGGCCCGCTTCGTTCATCCAGCGGATATGCGCCTGAGCCATTCCTCCCAGACCGATCAAACCGATTCGGAATGTGTTCATGCTTTCACCTTGATGGGTTCCAACGGCTTAACATTTCCATAGACCGGACGACGGCGCGCAACTGACCGCGCCCACTTCACGGCATTCACAAGGACACGCTGAATATCTTTGTGATGATAGGTCGGATACGTCTCATGGCCCGGTCTGAAATAAAACACTTTGCCGTTGCCGCGCGTATAGGCGCAGCCGCTCCGGAACACTTCGCCGCCTTCGAACCAGCTTGTAAAAACAAGCTCATCCGGCGCCGGGATATCGAAAAACTCGCCGTACATCTCCTCTTTCTCCAATTCGATATACTCCCCGATTCCTTCCGCGATCGGATGACCGGGCGCCACAACCCAAAGCCGTTCTTTTTCATCCGCCTCGCGCCATTTCAAATCGCAACCGGTCCCCATCAATTCTTTGAAGATTTTGGAGAAATGTCCGGAGTGAAGCACAATCAAGCCCATCCCGTCCAGCACGCGCCGCTTTACTTTTTGCACAACTTCGTCCTTCACTTCTTCGTGCGCGAGATGTCCCCACCAGATAAGCACTTCGGTATCGTTCAACACCTCGTCGGTCAAACCGTGCTCAGGCTCATCCAAAGTCGCCGTCCTTGCTTCAAACCCCGCTTCCGTCAAGAAGCCCGCAATCGCGCCATGAATTCCGTTCGGGTAAATTTCCCTGACAACCGGATTTTTCCGCTCATGCCGATATTCGTTCCAGACCGTGACTTTGACCACAACCGCAACACTCCCTCCGAGCTTTTATTCGCCCGCCAGCAAGCTCGCCCCGCGGCGCTGGCCTGCGGGGCGGCAGGTGAAACCGGGAAACCTTATTTTACGTTCATGTAACGCTGATACGCGTTCTCATAAATCTTGATCAGCTTTTGAAGACCCATATCGTTCAGTTTTTTTACGTACGCGTCCCAATTCTCGTCAATACCGCCTTTTGTTACCCATTGGGCGCGGGTGCTGGCAATGTAGCTGTTAATATCCACCGTAAGGGTCGGGAATACCTGATACTCTTCGACCGTATACATAACCTCCGGGAACGGCTGAGTCACATCATCTTTCCCCAGATTATCGAGCTTCAATTTCAGTCCGTCACCGGTCGTCGGGTCCAGCTTGATCTTTTTCTCGAAGGCCGGACTTACATATTTGGGCCCGAAATCCCGAAGGGATTTATCCCAATACCATGCATCCGCGCTTGTGCCCGCAGGCGGGGCCATGAGCGAGTACGTACCGTCGTCGTTCTTCGCGATGGACGTGCCGATGGCCCCCCAGAAATTCTGGATGCTGGCTTCGCCGGTATAGAACTGATCGATCCAGCGGGCCGTCACTTCCGGGTATTTGTTAAAGGTGGTAATCAGCACTTCGTTGCGTCTGAAGCTTAAACCGTCCGGGTCGCCCTCCTGATAACGTTTCCCGTCCGGGCCGGCAATAGGCGCAATCGTTTCGTATTGATCGCTCCATTTGCCGAACACGGCGTCGGGCGTCCATTGATACGTGAATCCGATGAGCGGCGCGTCCGGATTTTGCCGCTTCGCGCTTAACATCGTGCCGTCCTGCGTGAAGGATTCCGGATCGATCAAGCCCTCCGCGTACAACTTATGCGCCCACTTCAAGCCTTCCTTGTACTCCTCGGAAGTAGGGAAATAGACAGGCTTGCCGTTTTTGATCATCATATTGTTGTTGCGCAGATTGGTGATGCCGAAAGAGCTGAGCAGCCCCATCTCGATATCTCCCGTATTGCTCATGGGAATTTCGTCCGGCTTTCCGTTTCCGTTCGGGTCCCGCTCTTTAAAAGCTTTAAGCACCGTATAAAGTTCCTCCAGGTTGGTGGGAGCTTTCAGATTCAACTTGTCCAGCCAAGCCTTATTGATGACGGGCTGTTGCGCGGATTTCGGACGCGACGGCAGCCTAGCCGGCAACGAATAAATTTTGCCGTCCGGGAACGTGCTGATTTTCCTCATCACCGGCGTTTCTTCCATCGCCGCCTTCAGATTGGGCATATAGGCGTCAATATACTCGTCCAGCGGGCGGAAAAAACTTAAATTGTTGATAATATCCGAATCCCCGAAAGCCAGGTTCCCTATAATCACATCCGGAAGTTTCCCGCTTGCCAGCATGACGGACTTCTGCTCGCCCCAGTCATTGGAGGACATGACCTGCCAGTTGATTTTGACATTGGTGTTTTTCTCCAGCTCCTGTAGCCAAGTGTTTTGGGTGAAGCTGTCCCCCATGTTGCCCCAGCGAACCGTCAACACGTTTAAAGTAATCGGTTCGTTCACCAGCGGAAGGCCTTCTTTATTGAAAGGAATGTCCGAACTGGAATCGGCCGATTCCTTGTCGTTACAGCCCGCAAGGACAAAACCCAGCGCAGAAATCGAGAGCAGAGCGCTCAGCACCTTTTTCATTCCCGTTCTTGCCTGTACCCCCATGTCCATAACCCCCTAAAATGAATTTGGCTTCCATTCCATATCCAAACGGTTTGGGCTTTATTGCTTCACGGCGCCGATCATCACCCCCTGGTTAAAGTACTTTTGCACAAACGGATAGATGCACATGATGGGAAGCGTAGACACAATGATGACCGAATAGCGCAGCATGTTGGCCAGCCGCATGGCGATCTCCGCGGCTTCGCCGGTCCCCATGCTCGACTGCATCTGATTGGTAATCAAAATATTGCGCAAAATGAGCTGCAGCGGATAAAGCTCCTTGTCTTTCAAATAGATCAGCGCGTTAAAATAAGAATTCCAATGACCGACGGCGATCCACAGCGCCAGCACCGAGATGATCGCTTTCGACAGCGGCAACACGACTTGAACGTAATACCGGATGTTTCCGCAGCCATCGATTTGCGCCGCCTCCCATAAATCGGGAGGGATGCTGTTCTGGAAAAAAGTCCGCGCCACGATGATGTCGAAGACGCCGACGGCAAACGGCAGAACCATCACGAGAAACGTATCGTACAAGCCGAAGTCGCGAATCGTGAGAAACGTCGGAATCAGACCGCCGTTAAAAAACATGGTAAAGATAAAAAATAGCGTAATGGCTCGGCGGCCGAACAGGTCCTTTCTCGATAACGCGTATGCCGCCGAAAGATTGACGGCCAATCCGATCAGAGTGCCGACCGCTGTATACAGGATGGTGTTCTTGTAACCGATCCAGATATTGGAGTGGTTTAACAATTCCTTGTAACCGTCAAGCGTAAAACCTTTGGGATAAAACCACACCTGCCCGTTCCCCACCGCGGATGGGTCGCTGAAAGAGGCGATAACGATAAAGTAAAGCGGATACAAGGTGATCAACAGCACCAGGGCCGCCCAAATATACAGCAGCACTTCCAGGATGGAATCGGAAGACCGTCTGCTTGCCGTCTTCTGTGCGGCCGGTTTTATCGCAATCCCCGTTCTCGACACATTCCCCCTCCTCCTGTTACCAAAGACTTTGTTCGCTATACCTTCTGGATATCCGGTTGACCAAGATCAGCAAGATGAAATTAACGACGGTGTTAAACAGGTTGACCGCGGAAGAGAAACTGTACTGGGCGCTCAAGAGGCCGACTTTATACACATAGGTGGAAATAACCTCGCTGCCCGTGATATTCAGGTTGTTCTGCATGAGATACACTTTCTCGAATCCGACGCCCAAAAGCCCCCCGACCCGCAATATCAGCAGCGTAATGGCCGTCGGCATCAGCATGGGGATGTCGATATGCCAAATATTTTGCCATCGGCTCGCGCCGTCCGCCTTCGCGGCCTCGTACAAACTGGGATCAACCGCCGACAGCGCCGCGAGAAAAATAATGCTGTTCCATCCGGTCTGCTGCCACACGTCGGACCATACGTACACGCTGCTGAACAAACCGGCCGAGCCCATCAGGTTGGGAGCTTCGGCTCCGAACAAACGATACAGGTTTCCGATTAATCCATTGCCCGGAGAAAGCAGAATCAGCATCAATCCGACGAGAACAACGGTGGAGATAAAATGCGGCATATACGTTACGGTCTGGAAGAACCGTCTGAACCAGTTTTGCCGCATCTGATTCACGAACAGCGCAAAGACGATCGGAATCGGAAACGTAGCGAAGCTGTACAGGCTGATAAACAGCGTATTTTTGATGGTTAATTCAAATTGATACGAATGAAAAAACCTTTCGAAGTGCTTGAAGCCGACCCACGGGCTGCCCGATATGCCCATTACGGGGTTGTAATCCTTAAACGCGATCATCACGCCGTACATGGGTATGTAGGTAAAGCAAAAGAGCAGCACCACAGCCGGCAGCAGCAACACATACAAGCCCCAGTTCCTGCCGATCCTCCCCATCACGCGTTGCAGGTCGATGCCGGAATGACCGCTTCTCAAACCGATTCCCCCTTCAGCACATTCCGTATGTCTTTGGCCTATTTTTATTATAAGTTCCCGCCTCCTTGCGATTTGGACGTCCGACCGTCACGATCCGGACATGTGCGATCCGTTTTTGTCGTCCACCGAAGCCGGGAGCCCTGTCAGCAGCAAGCCGCATGATACGATCCGGACCTTGCTTGGCACTATCCGGATCTTCGCGCACATGAAGCTTGAACCGTCTTGTATTTCCGCCCGCCGGCTTTATAATTAAATGACACTAAGTCGATGCCATAAAAGGAGTCTGCAAGGGCATATGGCCAAAAGCGCGGAAAACAAGATGCACTCCATCAAACACTACGTGAACATGCTGCTCCTCATTTCTTTCGTCACCTTGCTGCTGGACTTGATCATCAGCTTCGCTTCCATCGTCCTGGTCCGGCAGCAGTCCGCCCGGTATTTGCAGGATGCGGCCGATCTGTATATCGACCGGATCAACAATAACTTCTCCTATTTAAACCATTTTATGGGATGGACGCTGGCCAACGACGAAGATGTGGAGACCATGAATACCGCCGAGGACGCCAATGATGCCGAATTTTTAAAAGCGCACCGCAACTTGTACAAACGGTTCTCCGAGCTTCAAAAAAGCTTCGGAAAAGAGTATAACTTCTTCATCTATTTGCGTAACCAGAATTTCCTGTCCAACTCCGCTCCCATGAACTTGTCTTATCCCGAATATCAAACCTTAAAAAAACAGATTACCGATTACGCGGAAGAAAAAATCATTTACGAAAAATTTTACTCCCAATGGACGACCATCGACCTTAACGGCCGTTCCTACATGATTAATATCGTTCCTTATTACGATAGTTATATGATCTGCCTGATTTCAGCCGACGACCTCATTCGCCCCTTGCGCGAGATCAACCTGGGGGGAAACGGATATGTCTCCCTGGTGAATGAGAACGGAGAGAGTCTAACCGAACCGGTATCCAAGTCATCGCTTCCGAATCTCATGCAAATCGGGACGGCTGTAAACCGGGAATTTTCCAACGCGTCTTTCTACGTGAGAATGGTTATTCAATTCGGGGCCTTCGAAAAAATCATGATTGCCCAACTGCTGGTCGTTCTTCTGGCCGTGATGATCGCCGGCAACTTGTGTTTGATTATGCTGTATTTCCAGAAAAAGGTGTTGAAACCGATCAAAAACTTCTCCAACAACCTTGCCCTCTTAACGAGCGGCGACGAACCGATCGATTTCGCCAGCAGCAAAATGATGGAATTGGAGAAGGCGAACCGGCAGTTTATCGAACTGGTCAACCAAATCAAAAAGATTAAAATCGATCTCTACGAACGCGAGCTGGAGAAGCGGAACATCCAGTTGGATTATATGAAATTGCAGATCAAACCCCACTTTTTCCTAAACTGCCTGACGACCATTTACAGCATGGCCCAGATGCAGATGTACGCGGAAATCCAACACATGACGCTGTCGATCTCCAAATACTTTCGTTATATCTTTCAGAACGGTCGCGATTTTGTCCGGCTGGAGGACGAGATCGAGCATGTGCGAACGTATCTCGACATCCAGAAGCAGCGATACCGGAATGCCTTCGATTACCGTATCGAGCAGGCGGAACAAGCGGCTGGCGTGTTCATTCCGCCGCTCGTTCTTCAGACGTTCATCGAAAATGCGATGAAATATGCGGTCTCGCGGGAACATGAGGTGCAAGTCTTGCTTGTGGTCAGCCGCCAGGTTGAAGGGGACGAAGAGATGACGGTTATACGGATTGCCGATACCGGGCCCGGCTTTCCTCCGTCTGTATTGGAGAATCTGATGAACGGGCAACCCCTGGATCCATCCAACGGCTCGCGCATCGGCATAACGAATACGCTTCAAAGACTGGAGTACCTCTATCAGAAGAAAGCCAAAGTTTGCTTCTCCAATATAGAGGGCGGGGGAGCCTGCGTCGTCTTGTCTCTTCCGGATCTCCCGAAGAATCCAACCGAAACGGAGGGCCGCCTATGAATGCCTTGCTTGTCGATGACGATTACTTTGTCGTAACCGCGCTGGAAAAGAAAATCGACTGGAAGTCCTTACAGATCGAAGCGGTGTATACGGCGAACAACGTCGCGCAGGCGCGGGACATCATCATGAATCACCCGGTTCACATTCTGATTTCCGATATCGATATGCCGCAGGGAAGCGGATTGGAGCTCCTGGCGTGGATTCGGGAGGAGAATTACAACATTCAAGCCATCTTCCTGACCAACTACGCCGATTTCAACTACGCCCAGAAAGCCATCGAATTGCAGAGCTTCGAATATTTTCTTAAACCGATCGAGTTCGACAAGCTGATGCTGATCATCCATAAGGCGGTCGCCAGATCAAAAGAACAGCAACATAAAGAGAAAGCCATACGGGAGGGCTACTTCTGGCAAAAAAACCAGGCGAAAATACGCGAGCACTTCTGGAGGAAACTGGTTAACGGAAGCGTCTCTTACCCGATGAAGCCGGCCGATATCGCCCATGCCGCAGCGGAACAAAACCTCCCGTATGCCATGACCGATCACTTTCAGCCTTTGTTTATTCATATTTATCCGTATAACGGAAGCTTGGGCCAAGCCGACAAAGGCCTTTTTGATTTCGCGCTGCTGAATGTGCTGTACGAGCTGTTTCAGGATCCCGGTTTCTCCATCGAGACGATTCTGGAATACAAACCGTACAACTGGCTCGCCATCTTGAGATGGAACGGTTCCCCCGACTCCCGGACGCTCGGAGAGCTTTGTTCCGCTTTTATCCCGAAAGCGAACCAATACCTCAAAGCCGACGCCTGCTGCAATATCGCCTTATCCGGCAGACTGGAAACGATCAGTCACGTCATCAAGCAGTTGCTCGACATGAACGAAGAGATTGTCAAATGCCGCAATCAAATTTTTTACGCGGAAACTTACAACCGTCAACCCAAAGCAGACTACGTGCCGCCGGATTTGTCACGTTTGGAAGAGCTGCTGATCCAAAACCAACCCGGCGCTTTTCTGAACGAAACGTCCCGGTATTTGAAGGAGCATGTAAAACATCAAACGCTGAACGTCTCCGTCCTCAGCTTGTTCCGGTTGGATATCGTGCAGCTTGTGTATGCCTTCCTCAAAACAAAAGGCATACAAGCGCATAAACTGTATGCCGGCCGAACAAACGATCAATTATTGGCGCATTCGCTTAATTCCGTCGAGGATCTGGAGGAATATCTTCAGTATTTGGTGAACACCGCCATGGAGTACCGGAACTTCGCCGAACACCCCAAATCGGTGGTGGAGCAGATCAAGCAATATGTCTTGACGCATTGCGGTGAGGATTTGACCCGAAACCACTTGGCGGAAATCGTATACCTGAACCCGGATTATCTGGCGAGGTTATTCAAGAAGGAAACCGGCGTTTCATTAGGGACTTATATCATTCAAGCCCGCATCGCGGCCGCCAAACATTTATTGGGGACCACGCAGATGTCCGTATACGAAATCGCCAAGAAAGTGGGGTATTCCAACTACTCCTATTTCTCGAAACTGTTCAAACAAGAAGTTGGCCTTAGCCCTAACGAGTATAAGAGAGGGTGCAGAGTTTGACGAAGTTTTGCGGAGGTTAGCCGGGCGGACCTTTGCTCCTGCCACAAAGCTTCAAAAACAAAAGCAGCTTTCCTTGAGGGGGAGCTGCTTTTCACCTATTTATCTGCACATGAACTCACGATTTCCATCCGTCCAGATGACGTTTTCCCCGTAATTTTTCCCCCATTCGTACATCGCTTTCAGCACGGGCATTAAGCTCTCGCCGTATGGCGCGAGCGAATATTCCACCCGGGGCGGAACTTCAGGATACACTTTCCGATAGACCAACTGGTCCTCCTCCAGTTCCCGAAGCTGGTTCGTCAACATTTTTTGGGTGATGTGGGGAATCAGCTTTTTCAGCTCGCTGAACCGTTTCGTTCCTTCCATGCCGAGATGCCACAGGATGATTAATTTCCACTTTCCCCCGATGACGGCAAGGGTTAATTCCTTTTCGCAATTAATTTCCTTCAGATTAATGCGTTCCTTCACATCGGTCGCCATTGCTCGGCCTCCTTCTGTACCCATTCCCAACGGTTTATGTTGTACACTTGCATCAAATAATAAACTAAGCATAAAGAAGATACAATCCTAAAAGTAAGGAAAGGTTAACGCACCCCGCGCACGGGATACGTTAACCTTGCCATAGCGCAAACAGTATGGAAGAGGCGTTTCGATGAAGCCGGACTTTTTTACTTTGCCGCGGGGGGAGCGGATGCAGCCGCCGCCTTCTCCACAGCATGCCCGCCGAATTCCCCGCGCAACGCCGCTACGACTTTGCCGGTAAACGTGTCTTGCCTCAAGGAGCGATAGCGCATCAATAAGGACATGGCAATGACCGGTGTCGCTGTTTGAAGCTCCAAGGCTTCCTCGACCGTCCATTTCCCCTCGCCGGACGAATGCATGACGCCCTTAACCCCGTCCAGCTTCGCATCCTTGGCGAAAGCCCGTTCCGTCAGCTCCATCAGCCACGAACGAATGACCGATCCGTGATTCCATACGCGGGCCACTTGCTCGTAGTCGAATTCGAATCCGCTTTTCTCCAGCAGCTCGAATCCCTCGCCAATCGCCGCCATCATGCCGTATTCGATGCCGTTGTGGACCATTTTCAGATAATGGCCGCTGCCGGCTTGGCCCGCATACAGATATCCGTTCTCCACAGCCGTATCGCGGAATAGAGGCTCCACCACCCGCCAGGCTTCCGGATCTCCGCCTACCATATAACATGCTCCGTGCCGGGCTCCTTCTATTCCACCGGAGGTGCCGGCATCCATGAAGTGGACCCCCGTCTCCTTCAGCTCCTTGTACCTGCGGATCGATTCTTTATAATGCGAATTTCCCGCTTCGATGACAATATCGCCTTTGGACAAGAACGGCGTAATTTCCGCAAGCACCGAATCGACGACGGAATGGGGGACCATGATCCAGATGACTCTCGGCGTATCCAAAGCGTGAACGAGCTCCTTCAGACTGGTAACGCCCCGGGCTCCGTACGCTTCGATCTGCCGGACCGCATCCGCATTAACATCGTACGCCGTGACTTGGTGCCGATGATCGATCATATTGAGCGCCAGGTTCAATCCCATTTTACCTAAACCGACGAGACCGATGTTCATCCGATGTCAACCTCCAGCAGTTCTTTCTCCCGTGAAGCATCATCCAACCACCAATGAAATCCCTGCTCCTCCAACAAGACGCTCGCGGCATCCGGGCCGTAGGAGCCTGCCGGGTAACGGTGAAGAGGCAGGAGATTTTCTTCGAACGCATCCAGCACCGGCTGAATCCATAACCAAGCGAGCTCCACTTCCTCCCACTTCGCGAAAAACGTCGCGTCGCCTCTCATCGCATCCGACAGCAAAAGCTCGTAGGCTTCCGGCATCTGATGCGTCGGCATCGCGAAATCCATATGGACGGATTCCATACGTCCGCTAAGCGGGTTCTTGCCGTTTAACTGCAGCGACATTTTCTCATCCGGATTGATTTGAACGATCAGCAGGTTCGGTACGGATTCCCGGCCGGCGTTCCCTGACGCTTCCCGCAGCGGGTTTTTAAACTCCACGACGATCCGCGTCGACTTTTCCTTCATTCGTTTGCCGGTCCGGATGTAGAAGGGAACCCCCTCCCACGCCGGATCGTCAATCCACAGACGGGCTGCCACAAACGTATCGGTCGTCGAAGCCGGATCGACACCGGGTTCTTCCCGGTACGCCGCTACAGCTTGATCTTGGATTGTGCCAGCCTCGTACTGGCCCCGGATCACATGATTCGCCGCATTCTCTTTCGAGATCGGCCGCAGCAACTTCAGCAATTGGCTTTTCCGACGGCGAATATTTCCCGTCGTGTCTTGCGAGGCGGTAGGCATGGCCGTCATCATGAGCAGTTGCAGCATGTGGTTTTGAAACATGTCGCGGATGGCTCCGGCCCCGTCATAATAGGCGGCTCTCTCCTCAACCCCAACCGTTTCGCTGGCCGTAATTTGTACGTTCGCAATAAATCGATTGTTCCACAGCGCTTTAAGAAAAGGGTTGGCGGAGACCAGCGTGTCCAGGTTCTGCACCATAGGCTTGCCCAGATAATGATCGATCCGGTAAATCTCGTCCTCGTCAAAAGCGCGGCTAAGCTGATCGTTTAACGCTCTGGCCGATTCCAAGTCGTGTCCGAACGGCTTTTCGATGATCAGCCGCTTCCAGCCTCTTCCGCTGCCTAATCCGCTCTGTTTGATGTTTTCGGCAATGACGCCGAAAAATTCAGGAGCGACGGACAAATAAAACATCCGGTTTTGTTCCGAAATGCCCAGCTCCTGCTCCCTCGCCTGAACAAGCGCAAGCAGCTCCCGATATCCCTCTTTGTTCGTCACATTCAGAGCCGCGTAACGGAAGCTGCGCAGAAACTCATCTAATATCAAACGATCTTCCGGGCTGCGCCTTGAAAAGGTGCGTACGGCAAGCTCGACATGCGCTTGGAATTCGGAATCGGCATACGGCTTCCGTCCCAACCCGATCACCGACAGGCGGCGCGGCAGCTTTTGCTCCACAAACAAGTTGAACAGGGCCGGGAAGATTTTGCGTTTGGCCAAATCGCCGGTCGCTCCGAACAAAATCAAAGTCATGGAATCCATGATGGCATCACATCCTCTCTGCACCTGGGCTCGGATACAAAAACTTAGTCCCCACTCCATGAAGTGAGGACTAAGCGGGGTTTTCTCTACTCCAGATTCGCGTGTCTTGCGAACATCGCTCCCGATCCCAAACCTTTTTTCTCCATTAGCTTCAAGATGACGGCGTCGTAGAGCAATAATAGAGTTTGTTCAAACAGCGACGCCATCGGCTGTATCGTTTTGTAATCTCCATCCGCCTTATCTTTGGGCGATCCGGGCATTTTGACGACAATATCGGACAGTCTTCCGATCGTCGACTCCGGATTGATCGTGACAACGCCAACCGCCGCGCCCAAGCTTTTCGCCTTCTCCGCCATGAGGGCCAAGCTTTTTGTCTCTCCCGAACCCGACCCGATGATGAGAAGATCCTCTTTCTCGAGGTTCGGGGTGACCGTTTCGCCTACGACGTATGCTTCGAATCCCATCTGCATGAGCCGCATGGCGAAGGCCCGAGCCATCAAACCGGACCGGCCTGCACCGGCCGTAAAGATTTTCTTGGACTTCAGAATCGCATCCACCAGCCTGTCGGCTTCGTCCCCCGCGATGAAGTCCACGGTCCGATTCAGCTCTTCCAGCACCTTGGCCACATATTGAATCGTCCGCATAACGGCATTACCCTTGTTTGATCAACCGGTGCATTTCGGCGGCTACGGCTTTTTTGTCCGCTTGGCCGGTGATGCCGCCGCCTACAATAACCAGATCCGGTTGCGCTTGGATGACTTCAGGCAGCGTCTCCAGTTTGATGCCGCCCGCAACGGCGGTTTTGGCATTTTTCACGACCCGTTTGATGGTAGCCAGATCTTCGAAGGAGTTTTTGCCGACGGCTTGGAGATCATAACCGGTATGCACGCAGATGTAATCGACGCCGAATGCATCGAGTTCCTTCGCCCGTCCTTCGATATCTTTTACACCGATCATGTCGACGAGAATTTTCTTGTTCTGTTTTCTTGCTTCTTCCACAGCGCCCTTGATCGTCATGTCTTCCGCCACACCGAGTATGGTCACGATATCCGCGCCGGCTTCCGAAGCCTTCATAACCTCATAGGCTGCCGCATCCATCACCTTCAGGTCCGCCAGCACTTTTAGGTGCGGGAATGCTTCCTTGATTTCCTTGACGGCTCTCAGACCTTCGTTGATAATGACCGGCGTGCCGATCTCTACGATATCCACATATTCCTGTACTTCTTTTACCAGTTCTTTCGCTTCCGGTATATTAACAAGATCCAACGCTAATTGCAGTTCCATGAAATAATTCCTCCCTCTATTCGTTTTTGCGGCCTTGCGATCTTGGGGCTCGCTGCGACAAGGTTCATTGTAGGACCACTCTTTCGAAAAAGGAAGTACGCACTTGCAAGTGATGTAGTTACTTGCAAGATACTAATGCGACGGATACGGGGTTTTGGCCAAACAAAAAAACACCTGCTTTTCTCAAGCGGAGAAGAAGCAGGTGTTGGTTTATGATAAATTTGCGCGGCTACATTGTACCGGCGAAGTTCGATCTTCGCTTGGGCATAACGGAGTATGTCTTTATTTCCGTGCGCAAGGTTAAAGAATTGGATTTCTCCTTTGTTCCGATGCGTACCCGCCGTCGCCGCGCAAAATAAACGCCTTCTTCGCATTTGCCCTCCTTATGGGCTTCGCCCCGTTATCGTTCATCATCTCTATAAACGGTTTGTTCCAGTTTTTCGATTCTGCGGGACATGCCGATCCATTTGCGGATCACGTAATACACCCCGAATAAGAGCAAAAAGACCACCATAGCAGTTACAATTAGCTCTGGCCAAAAAATGAACCCCATAAGCAGCCCCCTCTGGCGAAGTTTGGGCGGAGAGAATAAAACCGCCTTCGCAACCCGGCACGGCCGCGTTCGATTCTTCATTCCGGTATATTTAGTATATATTGTATTTCCGGTTTTGTCAGGCTCCGGCTATCGGATGTCGGAGGCTGCTCAAATGTTCATGGATTAACTTCCACTGACCGTTCCGTTTGACGAACACATTGGTCGCTCTTCCGCTTCCCGAGACGAACCGTCCCTGATGGTAACCCCGATAATGATAGGTGTACACACAAACAGCCGTATGTTGATCGGCCGCAATCCACTGTACATCCTTCGCCTCGTACACCTCGTCTTGAATGAGATCCCAAGCCCGTTCGAAGTATCGCCGAATATCGTCCAGGGTCGTACAAGATTGATCCGAAAACCAATAAACGGCATGTTCATCAAGAAGTTTTTCGACGTTATCGAAGTGATGCGAATTGGTCGCTTCTATATATCGGTTTAACGCTTCTTAGTAATTCATAAGGCTGCCTCCTGCGATGGTTCGAGTATGAAGATTCGAATAACCGCATTAATACATCGGGTACGCAGCATGGCGCTTGTCGTGGCCATCGGCATCCGGGAAACCGGTGACCGGGAAGTTCTTGGATTTGAGATCGGCATGAGCGAGGACGGCTCGTTTTGGCTTGAGTTTCTACGGAAACTGGTCGCTCGGGGACTTCGAGGGGTACAACTAGCGATTCGTGATGCTCACGAAGGCTTACGCAGAGCGATCGAGCAGGTTCTGGCGGGCGCCACTTGGCGTTGCCGTGTTCACTTCATGCGCAATGTCCTGAGCCAGGTGCCGAAGTCGTCTCAATCGATGGTATCGTCGATCATCCGGACGATTTTTGCGCAGCCGAGCCAAGAGGCGGCTGTAATGCAACTCCGACAAGCCGCCCAGCGACTTCGTGGTAAATTCCCGAAAGCCATGGATATATTGGAGCAGGCAGAAAGCGACGTGCTGGCCTATATGGCCTTTCCCAGGGAACATTGGCGGCAAATTCATTCCACCAACCCGCTGGAGCGTTTGAATCGGGAGATCCGCCGACGTTCGGATGTGGTAGGGATATTCCCGAATCAGGAATCCGTCATCCGACTGATCGGTGCCATTCGAGCAGCAGGATGAATGGACCGTCGCACGCCGTTATTTCAGCCTTGAATCCATGGCCATAGTCGTCCAAGGGGAGCAACTCCCCCTTGTATCCACACACTCTTGCAGAAGTAAATCTGGTTCACGCAGTCGAAATCAATTTTACACCACTTGACGGGACACTACCCAGCACATAGCCGGTGGGGATTCGTTCAACTGTTATTGTTTGTTTAATGATCCCGCTCTGGGCCGAAACTTAAATTAATGTTTTACAACACTGACGACGTCACTCAAATATTATTAAAACAGCATGGATTACGACGATCGAAGCCTATGACAAAAAAGATGGGTAGAAGGACATATCCCCAAATACCATTAACTACCAAAAATAGTTAATTAGCACTAATTTATTCGTAGCATACTAGACTTTTTTTGAATTTTAAGTATACTAATATTTGGAAGTGATAACCGGTTACTGTCTTCCCAGGAACATAATGAGACCAAATATGAACAAAAATACAAATATGAAGATTACGAAGGATAGGAGAAACTTTAGCATACTTCCCTTCATACTCTCCCACCTCCTTCCTTTCTAATCTTTGTATATTTTAATGAAAAAGGAGGCTTAATACAATAATGGCAAAAAAAATAATTTCGATTTTGTTAGTCTTAGTTCTTGTTTTGACAAGTGCGTCTAGCGTCATGGCTCAAAATAAGGATGAATCTCAAGCCCAAAAGCCCCTCACTAAAGAAGAAATACAAAAAATTCATCAAGAATTTGAAAAACATAAAGACAAGCTGCAAGTTACGCCTGAAGAACCGTATAAAGAAGTAAAACTTGATAATGGTTATACGTTGTTTGCATCTATCAAGGAAGTACCTGTCACGGAAAGTAGCTCATCAGAAAATGCTTTGACCACATCAAATGCTTCGGCCGCAGATTATGTTCAACAGACAAAGGAAATCGTATCTTCCCAAGGTGCGAAGAACGCTGTAGGTTGGGTACTCTACCAAATGGATTTCCATACCCGCTGGACTTACGATTATAGCAAAGTGGTAGACGGATACTCCTGGGTCACAGTTTTTAATGGCGCTGTCTGGACATTTAAAGCTAGCAGTGTTTATGGACCTAATAAAGCTAACTACAATATGGAATGGGATTGGACAGGTGCTGCAACTTTTGCCTATATTGTTGCTGGCTATGAATTGTATACCACAACTTTAACTACGTTGCACTTGGTAAGATATGATGGCAGTTATGCATGGCGTTTTGTTTAATTTTGAAATAAGTAGTTCTAAGCTGGCTCCGATTAAGTATCGGTGCCAGCTTTTATTTATATCATGTTACGAGTACTTCATATCTTTACATAGCAGTTAAAAATTTTTGTCGCCGTATTTGACGGCGGCGATCCGAAAGCGGACAAACGGAAGGTCGATGAATTTGCCCATTTTTAATCGCCTCACCCAGTTCACTACCCAGAATGGCTTCCGGTACCCGATCTCATCGATGATGAGCAGATTCGGCTTGGTGAAGATCTTCATTTTCTGTTTCATCGTGTGGTTCTGGCGCGCCTGTTGTAGCGTCTGGATCATGTCATGGGCAGTGATGAAATATACGGTGTACCGCTGCTTAATCGCCTCCAGCGCCAAGGCAACGGCCAGATGGGTTTTCCCGACTCCAGGCGGTCCCAGAAAGATCAAATTCTCCTGATGCTCGATAAACCGCAGGGTGGCCAGATCCGAATGCGGCGTTCATCGATGGACGGCTGGAATCCGAAATTGAATTGGTCCACGTCTTATGGAAAGGCAGATGGGCCATTCGCGTTTTCATCCGGATAAACCGTTCCCGTTTGGCCGCAAGTTCCTCCTGCAGCAGCTTGTCCAAAAACTCCAGATACGATATATTGTGTTTGGCCGCTTCTTCAGCGTGAGTATGGAGGATTTCCGGTATCCGGCTCCATCCGAACTGCCGGAAAGCGTCCTAGAGGCGTTCCTGCAGGAAATTGCACGGTCACCGCCTTATTCAGGAGCTGCTCATAGACGGACAAGTCGCGTTCGGCCACTTCGGGGGTCGCTTGACGAACCATTCGGGGCATGGATTTGGGGACCTTATGCTTAGGTCAAGTCCAAAATTATGTGTAAAATCCCTCAGCTAGAATGGGCTACATGATTCGGGTTACTTTCGAGACAGATTTTGGCCGGCTTTCACGCCATTTCAACTCCGAAGCGATCCTGGGCAAAACGAAAGAAAGAAATGCGATGCTGAAAACGCTCCTGGAGGATTTCGCCAAGCTGGATTTGCGTCCTTCGGTGCTTGAGGATGAGGATATTATCGGGAACGCCTATCGGTACATGATTAGTTTGTTTGCCAGCGATGCTGGCAAAAAGGGCGGCGAGTTTTTTACGCCCGCAGAGGTTTCGGAGCTTCTGGCGAGGCTGGTCAAACCGCAGGAAAACGATCGCATTTACGACCCCACTTGCGGTTCGGGCTCCCTTCTGATTCGGGTGGTCAGACAAGTGCCGAGCCGAAAAGTGGCGGTATATGGGCAGGAACGAAACGGTCAGACTCACTCCCTGGCATTGATGAACATGTATCTGCATGGCATTGACGATGCCAAGATCGAATGGGGCGACACCTTGGCTAATCCGCTTCATTTGGAAGACGGCAAGCTGATGAAATTTCAGGTGATCGTCGCCAATCCTCCGTTCTCGCTCGACAAATGGGCGATGGGTTTCGCGGGGGAAGGCAATAACGACGAGAAGTTCAAAATGGAAGCAAGCCTGGATCCCCATGGTCGATTTGCTTGGGGAGTGCCGCCCGCATCCAAAGGAGATTACGCCTTCGTCCTGCACATACTTCATTCGTTGCCGGAAAATGGCCGTGCGGCGGTCATCCTTCCTCATGGCGTGCTGTTTAGAGGAGCGAGCGAGGCGAAAATTCGGGAAGAAATCATTAAGCATAATTTGTTAGATGCCGTCATCGGGTTGCCAGAAAACTTGTTCTTTGGAACAGGCATTCCTGCTTGCGTGATGGTGTTCAAGAAGAACCGAACGAGAAAAGATGTTCTGTTCATTGACGCATCTGGGGAAGGTGCTTGTTGATGATCACGCCGATTTCAGGATCGTTCCGTTTGCTGTAGATGTAGTCAAACGTGGAGTATTCATCAAGGATAAACCGTTCCCTGGACATTGCCCGCTTAATCCGTTCCTGATCTCCATTGTATCGCTTGGTGTACTCTTCAAGCTTTTCTTTGTATGTATCGCTAAGATATTTCACGAACAACATGACCAGCACGTAGTCCTTGTAAATGCTCGAATCAATTTTTCCCCTGAACGTGTCGCAGGACTGCCAAAGAACCGAGTTGATATAAGCTTGCGATGTTTTTTCCATGTTTGCTCATCACCTTTCAATCATTTTAATAACGGAATGAGTAACCGCCTTATAGAATTTATCCTTTTCAGCCATTAGATGCTGATACAGCCGTTTTTCTTTGCGGTATAATTGCTGTATCTCTGTAATCAACATTTGTTTCGATATATCCAGTTCAGGAATCTCTACCTTCTCTAAATTTTGTTTGTTGGTGCTTGGAACGTTGGTTCTGTTTGGCTCTTCAACAATTCTCCCTTTACTTTGTCCGTGTTCAAATACCATGCGACATAGCCAGGCAGTACATTTCGGTCGTTGATTTCGATGTTGCAAAATATGAAGGAATAAGCAGACCTTCCTGCTCCTTTTCAATCAACACCGCTGGTGCAGTAAACTACTTTTCATCATCACGAAACAGATCTTCCAAAAACTTGTCTGTTCGATTGAGAAACGCTTTTGTAATTTGATAATGCTCCGTATCCTCATAGCTAACGCTCGCGATGGGGACACAATCAAAGCTCCATATCCTGGCTTTCGGGTATCCAAGCAAAATGGGCGAATGTGTCGCGATAATAAATTGAGCATTGCCACTGCTCACCAATTGATGAATGATCCTCAAAAACGCAAGTTGACGGGCTGGGGACAATGCCGCTTCGGGTTCATCCAACAGGTAGATGCCCTTGCCGCCAAATCGATTTAAAAACAAGGATAAAAAAGACTCCCCATGGGATTGCTGGTGTAACGATCTACCGCCGTAACCCTGATAATGGAACGTCGGATCCTCCTTGGCTAACTGGTCAAGATGGGATGCAAAATGATAAAAACTTTCCGCCCTTAAGAAAAACCCTTGCGTCACTTTTGGCATCCAGGACAGACGGATGAAGTCCCCCAATGCGGCATGGGATGAATCCACCTCATGTGCATTGTTTCGCCCGCCGCCCGCCGTATTAAAGCCGCACTGGTACGCGATCGCCTCAAGTAATGTAGACTTTCCCGAACCATTTTCCCCAACGAAAAAAGTGACTGGGCTATCGAAATGCAAGAATTCCAGTTCCCTGATCGCTGGCACTGTGAAAGGGTAGGTTTGAAAATCGGCAATTTTCTCTCTGAGAAGCGTTACACTTCGCAAAAACAAATGAAATCCACGCTCCCAGTGTTGATAATTGCATAAAATCTTAGGCCACCTTATTATTTTCGCAAAATCTTCTCCATCGCTTTTCCCCTAGCTAACTCATCAATCAGCTTATCCAAATAGCGAATTTCCCGCATTGTTGGTTCTTCGATATCTTCCACTCGAACACCGCAAACTACACCTTTGATCAAAGTCCGTGCAGGATTCAATTGGGGAGCTTCCGCAAAGAAGGTCTCAAAGTCTGTCTGTTTTTCCAGATGAACTTCTAACTCTTCCTGGCTATATCCAGTCAACCAACGGATGATTTCATCAACTTCCGATTTTGTACGCCCTTTTTTCTCTGCTTTCGAAATATAATGGGGATAGACTCTTGCGACACTCATTGTATAAATCTGATGTTTGGTCATGATACATCCTCCCTTAATTTTCCAAGCATCAGTTATATCTCATATTTATTGGACAGTTTAGAACCAATAATTTGTTTCTTCCCCCTTACAGGACATTGTATCACATTTTTATAACCATGCTTTATTATGGACATTCATCTAAAATGCTCCCTTATCGACTGTCTCCTTAAGCAATCAAACCGAATTGAACGTGAACATCCCATTTTAATTTCCCTACTATGTCAAGAGAAAATAATTCATGTCCATCCCACTTAAGCCCCACCAAAGCCTCCAATCCCTTGCCGCATAAGGGGGTTCAGGTTTTGAGGAACTAGTTGGTACAAAAAGGGAGGAAAATAAAAATCGTCTGCTAAATTGGAAGGAATTAGGTGATTAGGGAGGATAAAGAAATGGAACGTTGTGAAATGTCCAGGGAAATAATTGAGGGAGTGAGGGGAAAGGGGTAAGGGAAATGACAAAGGGGGAGGGTTAATTGGGACAAAACTTGATTTATCAAACCCTTTTCCCCTTCTACCCTATCCCCTACCCCCTTTCCAAAAGATGAAGCCGAACAGGTGATCAGGGATAAACCCTAACACCGCTCGGCTTCATGGACATGATTTATTGTCCCTGGACAGTTTTTATTTTCCCAGGACGGGATTTAATTGCTATTAACAAAACAACCCACAAATGACTCGCGGATCACTCTACCGTTACGCTTTTCGCCAAGTTGCGCGGCTTGTCGACGTCGTTGCCGCGCGCCAGCGAAGCATAGTACGCCAGCAGCTGCAGCGGGATGACCGCCAGGGCGGGCGTCAGCAGCGCGTGCGTCTGCGGTATCGTGAACACCGTGTTGACCGACTTCGCCAACTCCTGGGCGTAGCGCTCGGACGTGATGCCGAGCACCTTGCCGCCTCGGGCGGTCACTTCCTTGATGTTGCTGACCGTCTTCTCCAGCAGGTCCTCCTGCGTCGCCAGCGCGATTACCGGCACGTTCTCCTCGATCAGCGCCAGCGTGCCGTGCTTCAGCTCGCCGGCCGCGTACGCCTCGGAGTGGATATACGAAATCTCCTTCAGCTTCAGCGAACCTTCCAGCGAGACGGCGTAGTCGACGCCCCGGCCGATAAAGAACAGGTCGTCGTGCTTCGACATGTCTTCGGCGGCCGCCTTGATCGCCTCGGACTGTCCCAGAATCGCCTCTACCTGCTCCGGCAGCGACTTCATGGCCGCAATCATGTCGCGGATAAACGCCTCGTCCTTCGTGCCCAGCACTTGCGCCAGATGCAAGCCGAACAGGTAGAACGCCACCAGTTGCGTCGTATACGCCTTCGTGGAGGCGACGGCGATCTCCGGCCCCGCCCAGGTGAAGAGGACGTCGTCCGCTTCGCGCGCCACCGAGCTGCCGACGACGTTCGTGATCGCCAGCACATGCGCGCCGCAGCGCTTCGCTTCACGCAGAGCCGCCAGCGTATCGGCCGTCTCGCCGGACTGGCTGACGACGATCACCAGCGTGTTCGGCGTGATAATCGGCGAGCGGTAACGGTATTCCGACGCCACGTCGGTCTCTACCGGGATCCGCGCCAACTGCTCGATCACCGTCTTGCCGATCAAGCCGGCATGGTAGGCCGTGCCGCAAGCGACGATATGCACGTTCCGGATGTCGCGGATCTGCTGCTCCGTCATCGTCAGCTCTTTCAGCACGACGCGCGAGCCGTCCGGCGACAGGCGGCTGCCCATCGTATCGCGGTAAGCCTTCGGTTGCTCATGAATTTCCTTCAGCATAAAGTGATCGAATCCGGCTTTTTCCGCGGTCGCGATATCCCAATCGACAGTAAATGTTTCCCGGGAAATAAAATTCCCCTCGATCGTCATCAATTCGACGCCGTCCCGCGTCAGAACCGCCATTTCGCCATCGTTCAGGATATACACGTTGCGCGTATAGTTGAGAATGGCCGGGATGTCCGAGCCGATGAAATTCTCGCCTTCGCCGACGCCGATAATCAGCGGGCTGGCCAGCCGCACCGCGACGAGACGATCCGGCTCATGCTCCGTCAACACGCCCAAGGCATAGGCCCCGCGCATACGCTTGACCGCTTTTTGCACCGCACGGACGATGTCGCCTTCGTACGCGTCCGCCACCAGATGCGCGATAACCTCCGTGTCCGTCTCCGACACGAACCGGTAGCCCTTCGCGATCAGTTCTTCCTTCAGCTCCAGATAATTCTCGATGATGCCGTTATGCACGACGGAAAATTTGACGGAGTTGTCGGTGTGAGGGTGCGAGTTCACGTCCGACGGCTTGCCGTGCGTCGCCCAGCGCGTATGGCCGATGCCGATCGTCCCGACCAAAGGCCGCTCGTTCAGCTTTTCCTCCAGGTTCGCCAGACGGCCGACCGACTTCTTAACTTCCAGCCCGTTCGGCGTAAATACGGCCACGCCCGCCGAATCGTAACCGCGATATTCGAGCTTCTTCAGCCCTTCGATCAACACTTCCTGCGAATTGCGCATGCCAACATAACCCACGATACCACACATGGTTTCTCATCCTCCGATTCAGTTGTCAAAGAGCGGTCTTTCCGTACGTCTGCGTCGAAAAACCGATCAATCTCTACTTGGATATATCGTCGAGCCTGCCGCGAGGCCCTTAAAAGGCAATAATCAAACAGGCTTCTCTGCCCCTTTTTAAAAAAAGGACAAAGCGCCGCTGCGGACACCGATCGCGAACCGTCACCGAAATAACGACGGCCACGCCCTTAAATATCGATGCCTTTTATTTCTGACGGGGCGAACGTTCAACGCCGTTAATGCCGCCGTTAGCCTGAAATGCCGGTAGGACTTGCGGCCGTCTATATTCGCCGCTGTCCCGCCAACCGCACGCTGCCGCGCCGGGAGGTCTTACGCTGCCCCGGCAGCCGCCGTCTCCGCGCCGCACGCGCTTGTTCACGCCGAAGTCTTGTCGGGTCGATCGCTCGACCGTTTTGCCCTTCGGCTTACGGCCATGAACCATGACCGGGAGGTCCCCGCCGATTGTTCCGAACACCTCCACCTCGTCAGCTTCCGCCGTCTCCGCTCGTATCCATCGGGCGCGAATCGCCCTTGCCGTTACCTGCTCCGATACGAACGGCTCGCCGGAAGCTCAGGCGCTTCCTGTCGATTTTCCGCGATCCTCCTTCCCTTCGTAAAAAATCATATCCCCATCTTATTCGTTTTCCGCCCGTCTTGCAACCCGACAGACGACCTTTGGGGGATTTCGTGCGGGAGCCTTCACCCGACCCGGGATATTTCTCGCCCTGATCGGGCAGCCTCAACAGTAACAGGTCAAGCGGACTTTCCCCGTCAATAAACGGGAGAAGTCCGCTGATCCTTGAACGGTTAAGCCAGTTCGCGGCGCACGACGTCGGCGATCGACGACACGATGCGTTCCACCTGCTCCAGCTCGGGCCCCTCCGCCATGACGCGGATAAGCGATTCCGTGCCGGACGGACGAACGAGCACGCGTCCGTTGCCCGCGAATTCCGCTTCGCCGGCCGCGATGGCCGCCACGATCGCGGCGTTTTCCTTCCACCGGGATTTGTCGGCGACCCTGACGTTCACGAGCTGCTGCGGGTACTTGCGCATCAGCGTCTTCAGCTCGCTCAGCGGCTTACCGGAAGCTTTCAGAACCGCCGCCAACTGCAGGCCCGTCAGCATGCCGTCGCCGGTCGTGTTGTAGTCCAGCAGGATCACGTGGCCGGACTGTTCGCCGCCCAGATTGTATCCGCCGCGGCGCATTTCTTCCATGACATAACGGTCGCCGACCGCCGTCTGGGCCGTATTCAGACCGAGCTTCTCGGCCGCTTTGAAGAAGCCGAGATTCGCCATTACCGTCGTGACGATCGTCTCATTGGACAGCTTGCCCGCGCGCCGCATGGCGTCGCCGAGAATGAGCAGGATATAGTCGCCGTCGACGACTTCGCCCTTCTCGTCGATAGCGATCAGCCGGTCCGCGTCGCCGTCGAAGGAGAGGCCGAGATGTGCGCCCCGCTTGACGACTTCCGCCTGCAGCAATTCCGGATGCGTGGAGCCGCAGCCGTCGTTGATGTTCAGTCCGTCCGGCTCCGAACCGATCGTCCATACCTCCGCGCCCAATTCGCGGAACAGCCGCGGCGCCAGTTCCGATGCGGCGCCATGTGCGCAATCCAGCACGATCTTCATGCCGGACAAATCGCCGGCGATCGTCGTCTTCAGGTAGTCCATATACCGGTACTTGGCCTGCTCGTCGTCGCGAACGGTCCCAAGTCCCGCTCCGACCGGACGCGGAAGCTCGTCCTGCTCCGCATCGATCAGCCGCTCGATCTCCAGTTCCGTCTCGTCGAACAGCTTGAAGCCGTCCGCCCCGAAGAACTTGATGCCGTTGTCCTCCACCGGATTATGCGAAGCCGAGATCATCACCCCGGCGTCCGCCTGCAGCAGCCGCGTAAGGTAAGCGACCCCCGGCGTGGACAACACGCCCAGTCGCACGACCGTCGCGCCAATCGACAGCAGGCCTGCGACCAGAGCGGACTCCAACATCGGGCCCGAGATACGCGTATCGCGGCCGATAACGATTAACGGCTTCTCCGATTTCGATTGGGAGGTCAGCACATATCCTCCGCAGCGGCCGATCTTATACGCAAGCTCCGGCGTCAGTTCGCGGTTCGCGACACCCCGCACGCCGTCCGTTCCGAAATATTTCCCCATTCCCCAATACTCTCCTTCAGCAGCATAATCATGATCTCTTGAGGCGAAACGCTGTCACGACGACGGCGACGACTTCGGCGTTGGCGCCGGCGAAGGCGCCGGCGGCGAAGCAGCCCCGTCCGAACCGGACGGTGCCGGCGAAGGCGAATCCGCCCCCCCGCCCGGCGTTCCGCTCGCCGCCGAATCCTTGGCCGCGATCAGCACCTTGACCTGCGGCGGCGGACCAACCGCCTTCACGTAAGCCGGCAAACTCAGCTTCACCGGCACCACGTGCTCGCCGGCCGGCAGATTGCTGACATCGACCAACGCCTGCACATCCTCGACATCCATCGAAGCGAGCCGTTCCGGCGCCCCTTCGACCGTTACGCGAATGACCTGTTCGGCAGGCTCCAGAATCGTCGTGGCGATATTGGTGTTCAGGCCGACCGGCCTCAGCGGCACATTCGCGATCTCTTTCGTCTCCGACGGCACGACCTTGACCGCGAGCTCCAGCTTCGACGGTTCGATCCGCTGGAAGCCTTGCGGCGGGGTTAATTCGACCGTCAGCGTCTCATCCTTCGTGACTCTGGACAAATCAAGCGACGGACCGTCGTAGAACTCGATCTTGTCGAGCGCATCCTGCGGCCCGTAGATCGTCACCTGCTCGACAGCGGGCGTAATTTGCTGCACGGCATAACCAGCAGGCGGTCCCGCGCTTGTCTTGATCCGCAGGGGCACCGTTTTGAACGGCAGCGTGACGGGAACCTCGACGCTGACCACCGCCGGCTCGATCTGGGCCTCGATTGGCCGCGCATTTTTGTCGTAAGCGGTCAGCTTCACTTCCGACTTGACCGCATCCTTCGCCCCGTCGATCCGAATCTCGCCCCGGACCGAATCGACTTCCCCTACCTGATTGCTCGGCACCGTCACGTGCACCCGCAGCGGGTTAATCACCGGCTCTCCGGCCCGATAGCCGGGCGCGGGCGATCCGAGCACATCCACTTGCACCTGCACCTGCTTCTTCTGAATCGCCTCCAGCGTCACGGTCACCGTATCCGGCTCGATCTTCACATTGGCTCCTCTCGGGAAGCCCTCGGCCTTCGGATTCACCTGGTGCGTGCCCGCTCCCAGCTTCGTCAGATCGAGCACGATGCGGTAATTGCCCGCCTTGACTTCCTTGCTGGTGACCGCCCGCACGGTGACGGCGGGCGGCGACATTTCCTTCACGAGGAAATGCTCGTCGTCGTACAGCGGCGTCAGGCTGACGTTATGAATCGTCACCTCGGGCGTAAGCCCGTTGATATCCCCGGGGCCTGTCGTCTGGCTCTGATCCAAACGAACGATCACCCACAAAAATATGCCGATCAATAAAGCGATGACACGCACCGCGTTGCGATTCGACAGAATTTTATCCATCGTGGCCGTTCCTCCGTCTCCAGAACGGTTGCCGCTCTTTGGCCTTGTTGGCAGGCTTCAGTTGCTCGTGCAGCTTGGAAATCAGCGATTCCTCGTCGACGTCCCTCACGATCTGGCCGTTCATCACCAGCGACACCTGCCCCGTCTCCTCGGAGACGACGACGCAGATGGCGTCGGACACCTCGCTCATGCCGATGGCCGCGCGATGCCGCGTACCCAGCTCCTTGCTGATAAACGGGTTCTCCGACAACGGCAGGTAGCAGCCCGCCGCCATCAACTGGGACCCCCGAATGATGACCGCGCCGTCATGAAGCGGCGTATTCGGTATAAACAGATTAACGATCAGTTCGGTGCTGATCTGCGATTGCAGCGTCGTCCCCGATTCGATGTATTCGTTGAGACCCGTCTCCCGCTCGAACACGATCAACGCGCCGATTTTTCGCTTGGCGAGGTAATGCACCGCGCGGATGACGTCCCCGATCTTGCGGGTCGCCTGATCCTCCTCGCTGGTCCGGCCGAACAGCTTACCCCGTCCCAACTGCTCCAGCGCGCGCCGCAGCTCGGGCTGGAATATAATGATGATGGCGAGCACGCCGAAGGTGATCATCTGATCCATCATCCATTTCAGGGTGTTCAATTGAAACCAGGTGCTGAAAGCCCAAGCGAGCAGGACGAGAAATACGCCCCGGAGCAACTGAACCGCGCGCGTCCCCCGAATCAGCATCATCAGCTTGTACACGACGTAGCTGACGATGGCGATATCCACGATATCCTTAATGCCGATGTTCAGTCCCCAGAGCTCCATCGGTAAGTCCCCCATACAAATGTCCAAGCGCCGTTTCGACCCTCGGATTTGTCTCTTCAGTCATCATACCATATTTTCAAGCAAAAACCTCCCCTTAGCAACTCCAGGGAGGTTTTTCCTTCGATTTTGGCCGCTGCCGAAGACGACATTATGAGGAAGGTCCCAGCTTCGACGCCCATCCTTGAATTTTGAACCAGACCCAGTCCAGCGCTCTGTCGATCTCGGAGATATTTCCCGCGATCTGAGCCGTGGACGCAAGCTGGTACGATCCGTCGATGACGACGAGATTGCCGTCCACCTTGCCTTCCACCTCGACATCCCCGTTCTCCACCGTGAGATTCCCGACCGTCTTGCCGGCCGGAACGACAACCTTGCGGTTCTCGATGACGAGCGAATCCAGATGGTCGCCCCGGACAACCAGATCGTCGCCCTGATTCCATATCGCCATGTAGCTTCCGGCCATCACGAGGGCAAAAACGGCGGCTACCGATATGCCCGGATGGCGCCGGAACCAGTTCTGGCGCTTCGCCGGCGTCCGCCGGGATTTCTCCACCCGCTTGGGCCCGGACTGCGAAGACTGAGACTGAACCTGCGGCGCCACGGCCGGCTGCGGCGGCAGCGATGCCATAATCCGATCCTTGAGCCCATGCGGCGCTGGGACGGAGGGCAGCGAACGGATCATGGCCGCCGTTCGACTGAGTTGCCGATAGTGGCCGAGGCATTCCGCGCATTCCTTCAGATGTTCCCGCAAGGCATGGAGCGATTCCTCGGACAAATCGCCGTCCAAATACTCATGCGTCAAGATCCTCGCCTGTTTGCAATCCATGAGCGACCCTCCTTTCTCGTGCTTGTGCATGGCTATGCGTAGGAGTACATACGTTTTTGGCGCCGAAACGGTTTCATCGGCATCGCCCATTTTATCATTTTCGCCAAAGAGGTTACTCGACAAAATCGGAAAGCTCCAGCTTGTTCCGAAGCGCCTCGCGTCCCCGATGCACGCGCGTTTTGATCGTCGTGACGGGCATCCCCATAATTTCCCCGATCTCTTGCAGCGATAGATCATGCAGATAACGAAGGATCACGATCGCGCGATATTTCTCGGGCAGACCGTCGATCGCGCTGCGGATCTGCTCCTGCGTCTCCGTCAGCATCAGCCGGCTCTCCGGAGTCGGCTCGTCGCCCGGAAGCATCGCGTACCAGTCGCTGCCTTCGCCATCCGACAATTCGGCGTCCAGCGAAAAGTTCGCTTTACGCTTGCGGATCCGGTCGATGCACAGATTGGTCGCGATGCGAAATATCCACGTCGAAAACTTCTGTGTCTCGTCATATCGATGCAGATTGGCGTATACGCGCAGGAACGTCTCCTGCACGATATCCTCCGCCTCTTGAGCCTGATACAGCATGCGGTACGCCAGGTGATACAGTTTGTCCTGGTACAGGCCGACCAACTCGGCAAACGCCTCCCGTTCACCCTCCCGTGCCAACCGGACCAGCCGCGCCTCGACACTTATCGACAACGTGATTCCTCCAGACTGGCCGCACCTCGTGCGGTTTCATCGTTCCCCTGTACCGCTCCCCATTGGCTCAGCAGAATGCCGCCCGTAATCAGGGCCATCCCGCCCGCAATCGTCCAACTCAACCGGTCTCCCGTCAGCCAGACGGAAAACAGAATAGCCGCGGGCAGTTCGGCCGAACCGAGCATCGCTGTCATTGCGCCACCGATACGAGGAATACCCATATTAAACAATACGACCGGAACCGCTTGACCCGCAAGAGCCAGAGCGAGTCCCCACAACAGCAAGCTTCCGTCCATCGGCCCCGAAGGGAGCGCAAACGCATGAAGCAGGAGCAAGAGAGGCATCGCCCCCGTCAGCATGATCGCCGATTTGGCGAACGGGTGCATGTCCGGCTCGACCCGTCCCGATGAGATCAGGTACAACGAATACGTCACGGCCGACAGCAGTCCGAATCCGATCCCAGCCGGGTCAGCCGCCCCGCTCCAGCCGCCTTCCTCCAGCAGCCCCGATGCCAGCGGCGTGCCCGCCCACACGCACAAGGCGGCCGCGATCTCCAGGCGAGAAGGTCGCCTCCGCGCCAGAACCGCATCAGCCAGCACAGTCATCCACACGAACTGGAACAGCAGCACAACCGCGAGAGAGGGCGTAAGCGACTGCAGCGACAGATTGATCGCCATCGTCGTGCCGCATAATCCGAAGGCCCCGACAGCCGAGAGCTTGAGCCAGACGATTCCCTTGGGCCGTCCGAAGGAACCCCGGTTGAGCGCGACCAGCGCCCACAGCAGGATCGTGCTGATCGCCGTCTGGACAACCGTCAGCGTAACCGGCTGCCAGCCATAGCCGAGCGCCAGCTTGCTGAGCGGAGACATCAGACCGAAGCTGCAAGCTCCGAGCAGCACCGACAACGCTCCGATTTTTTTGCCCCGGGCAAGATCCTGTCGCCTCGTCATTCCCGGCTCCCCCTCTTGTCACACCGTTTGACGCCGCCAACCCCCATGCCGCCGATTCGAGGTCCCTCCGCAAAAAAGCCGAAGGCACCGACGCATCCGCTGCGCCAATCCCTCCGGCTCCTTCTTCTGGTTGATCACGGGATCAGCCCGTATTACGCAGGCCCGCCGCGATCCCGTTGATCGTCAGCAGCACCTCGCGGAGCAACTGCGCGTCGTCGCCTCCTTGATCGCGCAGAGCGCGCAGCTCCGTAAGAAGCTGAACCTGCATGTAGCTCAGGGGATCGACGTACGGATTGCGCAGCCGGATCGATTCCTGCAGCACAGGGACATTGTCCAAAATTTCCTGTTGGCCGGTAATTTCCAGAATCAACCGGGTCGTCAGCTTGAATTCCTCGCTGATCTGGTTGAAAATCCGGTCCGCGACTTCCCGGTTTTTGATCATGCCCGCATATTCTTTAGCGATCAGCAGATCGGCTTTTGCCAGCGCCATCTGCAAATTATCGACAAGCGTCTGGAAGAACGGCCATTCCCGGTACATCCGCTTGAGCTGGTCCATGCGCGCCGGATCGTCCTGCGCGTAGGAGAGCAAGCCGGAACCGGCCGCGTACCAGGCCGGAAGCAGATAGCGGCTCTGCGTCCACGAGAATACCCAAGGAATCGCGCGCAGATCCTCGAAGCGGTCGCTGTTTTTGCGCTTCGCCGGACGGGAGCCGATGTTCAGCTCGCCAATCTCCGGCAGCGGCGTCGACTCCTTGAAAAATTCGAGGAAGTCCGGATCCCGGAAGATCAGATCCTGGTATTTCTCCTGCGCTTTCTCGGAGATGAGGCGCATGACCGACTCCCACTCCGGATTCGTCAGATCGCTTTGCGGCCGGCGCGCCAGCAAGGCAGCCGTGAGCAGAGCCGATGTCGCCTGCTCCAGACTGCGGTACGCGATGCCCTTGAGCGAGTACCGCTGCGACAGCACTTCGCCTTGCTCCGTAATCTTGATGCCGCCGCCCAGCGTCTCCGGCGGCTGGGCCAAGATGCTGCGGTTCAGCGGCATGCCGCCGCGGCCGAGCGCTCCTCCGCGGCCGTGGAAAAATTTCAGCTTGATGTCGTACGGCTTCGCCGCTTCCGTCAAGCTCTTCAGCGCCATCCGCAGCTCCCAGTTCGCGGTGACGACGCCGCCGTCCTTGTTGCTGTCCGAATAGCCGAGCATGATCTCGTGCAGATTGCCGAACGCTTGCACGCTGCGGCGGTAGGTCGGCAGCTCGAACAGCGTCGTCATAATGCCTGGAGCCGCGTGCAGGTCGTCGATCGTCTCGAACAGCGGCACCGGCTGAATCTGGCAGCAGACGTTGCCGTCGCGGTCGATCCGGTACAAGCCCGCTTCCTTGGCGAGCACCAGCACTTCGAGCAGATCGCTGGCGCTCTGCGTCATGCTGATCAGGTAGCTGCGCACGCACTCGCGTCCGAATTCCTGCTGCGCGCGGAACACCGTATGGTAGACGTCCAGGCATTCCCGCGTGGACGGCGTATACTCGATATAAGCCGAGGTCAGCGGACGCGGATCCTCCAGCAGATCGGAGAGCAGCGCCACCTTGGCTTGCTCCTCCAGCGCGGCATAATCGGCGCAGATGCCCATCTTCGCGAGAATCTCCGCCATCGCCGATTCGTGCTCCTTGCTGTGCTGGCGGATATCCAGCGTCGCCAGATGGAAGCCGAACAGCTCGACCTGACGGATCAGCTTGCGCACGTATTTGTCGGCGACAAAATCGGCGTAATGGCTGCGGAGCGAGCGGTCGATCAATTCCAGATCCGCCTTGAATTCGGCGGGGTTGTTGTACTTCGTCTGCGGTTTTTTGGACGAGTCGGCCGCATTGCGGATTTTCTCCATCATGTACGCGACCTTGATCCGATACGGCTCCTTGTCGTTGCGCCAGACATCCTCGGAACGGAGCTGGATATGCTCGCGGTCGGCCGCGATCGACTCCAGCAGGGACGGATCGACGTTCACGAGGCTGGTGCTGAAGCTAAGATGCTTCATCAGCTTGTGCAAGCCTTCTTCGTATTTCTTGAGCGCCATCGCCCGGTGCAGGCGAAGCGTCTCCTCCGTGACGGCCGCCGTTACGGACGGGTTGCCGTCGCGATCGCCGCCGATCCAGGAGCCGAACCGCAGGAACAGAGGCAGATGCCACTTCTCTCCCGGATAATATTTGGTCAGACAACGCTCCAGTTCCTCATAAACCTCGGGAAGGACGTCAAACAGCGTCTCGTCGAAATAATACAAGCCGTTGCGGACCTCGTCGATCACGGTCGGCTTGCGGTCGCGAAGCTCGTCCGTCTGCCACAGCGTCAGCACTTCGCTTCGGAGATCCTCGCGCAGCGTCTCGCGTTCGCGGTGCGTCAGAGTCGGATCGTCGAGCTCCATCATCTCTTCCGCGATCCGGTGGTGAATATCGAGAATCGCCCGTCGCACCGCTTCCGTCGGATGGGCGGTCATGACGAGTTCCAGCGACATGTTGCTTAGAATTTCCTTCACTTCTTCGGCCGATACGCCTTTGGCCTTCAGATCGGCTGCCGCGCTCTCGATCGACCCCGGCTGAATCGTTTCTCCCGCCGAGCGTTCATAGTCGCGCTTCCGGCGGACGCGGTGGTTCTGTTCGGCGATATTGACCAATTGAAAGTATATGGCGAATGCCCGGATGACTTGATGACGCATCTCCGGAGACAGTCCGACAATCTTGCGTTTAAATTCGGCATACAAATTGCTGTCGAATTGGGCCCGCAGGTTTTTGCTTGTCTCGCGGATGTCTTCGACTAAATTCAACAATTCCTGCCCGCCCTGATGGACGAGCACTTCCCCCAGAATGTTCCCCAGAAATCGGACGTCCCGGCGAAGCAATTGGTTCGAGCTCGCTGTGTTTTTAGCGGCTTCGCTCATCTCTTTCCACCCCATCTTTAAAAACCTCCATATATTTTATCACAGGCGCCCGGTCAAAGGTAGCGGAAAGTTTCTATTTTTGTAACAACTCTGGCAAGTCCGCTCCAGGCGTTTCCTGTCGGGATTTGTCGAATAGATATCCGTTATATCCCGAAAAAAAGCCCATGCCGGCTCGTTCCGGCACAGGCTTTGGACTCCCGTCTACAATTTGCTCATTCGATGCAGCATTGTCCACACTTCTTCCCGCGTAACCGCGTCCTTCGGCCGCGTGCCGTCGCTGATGCCCGCCGTGACAACCCAATCCCTCGCGTCCTTCGCCCAGTCCGACACGCCGCCCTTCGGCTCCGGAACAGGCGACCCAGGCGCATCCGGCAACCCGAACGCGTCGGCTACCCCCTGCGCCGTCGCCTGCGCGAGCTTCTCGATGAAGGCGGGATCGCGCAGATGCGAAGCGTCCGTCGGGTGGTCGATGAACCCGTATTCCAGCAGCGCGGCCGGCATTCGGGTCTCCCGCAGCACGGCGAAGTTCGCCTGTTTCTTCCCTCGGTCGGGCATTCCCTCCGCCGCGAAGACCGCTGCGACCCTGTCGTGGATCGCATTGCGGTAATCGGAGGTGACGCCGGACGTTCCGATGTACGTGTACGATTCGAATCCGGTGCCGCCCCCCGCGTTAATATGAACGCTCAGGAAATAATCCGCGTCCGCCGCGTTGGCGAGATTGGCCCGCTCGGACAGCCCCACGGTCGTATCTGTCGTACGCGTGTAGAGAACATCCGCTCCGCGTTCCCTGACGAGCTCACCGACCCTCGCCGCAATCCGCAGCGTCAAATCCTTCTCCTGAAGCCCGTTGCCTCCCGCCCCGGGGTCGCTTCCCCCATGTCCGGGGTCGATCATAATCTTCATGCGGAATCGCTCCCCTCCGGAATGTTCTCATCATTGTACGCGGCAAGCCGAAGTTTCGGCACGGCTCGCCCGGCCTTTGCCGAACGCCGTCTTCCGCCGCGTGACTTGCGGAAGGATCGACCCGAAGCGCAACCGGTCCGATAAAAACACAAAAACCCTTGATTTCTCAAGGGTTTCTTCGTTAAGCGGGTGATGGGAATCGAACCCACGCTATCAGCTTGGAAGGCTGAAGTTCTACCATTGAACTACACCCGCAAATCTTCCATATCGGGACGACACGATTCGAACATGCGACCCCCTGGTCCCAAACCAGGTGCTCTACCAAGCTGAGCTACGTCCCGGCAGCTTGAATACTGGTGGCGCACCCTGAGAGATTCGAACTCCCGACCTTTTGATTCGTAGTCAAACGCTCTATCCAACTGAGCTAAGGGTGCATGGAGCGGACGACGAGATTCGAACTCGCGACCCTCGCCTTGGCAAGGCGATGCTCTACCACTGAGCCACGTCCGCATACGTATTCACCGATCAGCGTTTTTCGCTTTCGTGTTGCTGCCCGGCGGCGACAACAAATAATATAGCACGATCCAATTCAGAATGCAAATGTTTTTTCGAAGTTTTTTTATTTCGAGTTTTCAGACAGTTGTGGCCTGTTTTCAAGCTTTTTTCACCCATTTTCACGGCATGAACGACCGACCCTTAAACCGATGTTCCGGTAATGGCCAAGCTCTTTTTCCCCGCATATACGTCCCTTCACAGCTCACGAATGCCCTTCAGAGCTTCGGAATCCCTCACAGCGCACCCATAACCCTTTTCCGCTCTTGGATCGGGCTTAACCGGCTGATATGGGCTCGAAGTTTCAGGCGGTACCGAATCCTTCCGTCGCTTCCCGATGCTGTGCATGTGTTTATTGATCCTTATCATGCGCAGGTTCGAACACAGTATGTATGAGCGTCCCAATGCGCTTGAATGATTGATCGGATTGAACTTTCATTCCGTTTATTGCTGCTTCCGTTTAAGCAATACGGGATTAATCAAGGGACGGCGCAGGGCCATCCGGAATGGCCTTGATCAGAGAAGAGGGATAACCAATATCCGTTTAAGAACATACCGGCCTCCAGCCATTCAAGCAAGCGGGGAAACCGCCCATCTGTCGGATGATTTCCCTTCTTGTGGCATGAAGCTGGTTCGTTCCCGATCCGCCCCAGCGGATACGCTCTGAAGGGACTGACCATATTACTTACGTTACGTCGGATACAGACTGCGGAGTTTGCTCGGGAAGAGGGCCGTCCATACCCGGCCGAGGCTGTTAACGATATAAAATATCGGTAACGCGGCCGTGCCGACCTCGCCGTACTCGCTTAGCGTTACAGAATATCGCTAACGCCGGGAAAACATCGGAAAAAGCAGGGGAAACCGGCCCTTTGACGATATTTATTATCGCTAACTTCCTTCACGGCAGACGAATTTCCGGCAGTAGCGATAAAAAATATCGCCAGAAGATCCCGTGGGACGCGCGGATGGGCGAGCGGGTCACGTTGCGTGGTCTCGAGCACCGGCACGACCGGGTGGATTCGCGCGAGTGCCGAAGGGTACCCCAAGAAAATTCTTCAAAAAATAAAAAACCCTTGATGTCCAAGGGCTTTCGGTACGGTATGCGCGTAGAGGGACTTGAACCCCCACGGTCTCCCGCCAGATCCTAAGTCTGGTGCGTCTGCCAATTCCGCCATACGCGCTTATTCGCAGAAATAAAAAAAGTGAGCCATGTAGGACTCGAACCTACGACACCCTGATTAAAAGTCAGGTGCTCTACCAACTGAGCTAATGGCTCGCAAAGCTGGGGATCTAGGATTCGAACCTAGGCATGACGGAGTCAAAGTCCGTTGCCTTACCGCTTGGCTAATCCCCAATGATTGTATTAGAGTGACTCGGTGATCGATTTTTTATACGATCGAGCCAAATAAAAAATTGAATGACCCGTAGGGGATTCGAACCCCTGTTACCTCCGTGAAAGGGAGGTGTCTTAACCCCTTGACCAACGGGCCCCATTATGTAAGCTTCCAACCGGGATCGAACCGGTGACCTCATCCTTACCATGGATGCACTCTACCTACTGAGCTATGGAAGCATGGCTCCCCGAACAGGACTCGAACCTGTGACAACTCGGTTAACAGCCGAGTGCTCTACCGACTGAGCTATCGGGGAATAGAATCATCGCTTGGCAGCGTCCTACTCTCCCAGGACCCTTCGGTCCAAGTACCATCGGCGCTGGAGGGCTTAACGGTCGTGTTCGGGATGGGTACGCGTGGTTCCCCTCCGCCATCGCCACCAAACGCTCAGCGTTGCACGCTGAAAACTGGATGCGAACTTATCGTTTCTGCTTCCGCTGCCGCTCGCTGCGGCTCGCCAGATGAAACCCTCGACCGATTAGTATTCGTCAGCTCCACGCGTTGCCGCGCTTCCACCTCGAACCTAT